>NZ_KV792228.1:0-4466 GCF_001808125.1 Staphylococcus sp. HMSC14D10
AATTTCTTTATGAAATTCTCTTTGCTGGGGCCCCGCTCTCACTTTATGTTTCAAAGCAACTATCATACATTAATTTCAACTGATGTTCGAAGCGTTGCATATCTATAAATCGAGCTTGGCGATGCATTTCTTTACCATTCATAAAGATTAAATCAACGGGTACAGTAAATATAGATAATTCACCTGCAATGGTTTCTACATTTGATTGATTTATGACGGCGAGTTCTGCATTAGGGTAAGATGCTACAATATCTTCAATTTGTGGTAATACTGCATGGCACACTGAACAATGATCCCGCATTACGTGAACTACTACTAACTGATTATTATTAATAATTTGATGGAAGGCTTCCATATTACTCAAATGCTTTGCCATATCCTCACCTATACTTTCACTTATTTTAATAAGTTTTGAAATACCTCTGGCATCTTAGTTACTCTTTGACGTTCTAAATCTAAGAAACCACCTGTTTGCTGTCCAATACAATGCACTTTATCTCCAGAGGTAATTTCGAATTTAAATACCCATTTCATTCTTCCACCTTTAACAAACCAGCAACGCCCCACAGGTTTATCGTGTATCGTAATTGGAACTTTATACTCTATTTCTGTCTTCATTAATATTGGCGATATATGTTGTTTCATCATTTCTGAAAATGTCATATATTCATTAATAAATATTGTACGTAAATCTTCAAACCAGCGTATATAGACGATATTACTTACAATCCCCATTGCATCGATATCGTAATTGTTAACTTCTAATTCTCTTTCGGCGACTAACAAGCCTTCATGTTCCATAAAATATAATCTCCTTTAAGTCATCATTCAATTATATTCTACGACGTTTACATGCATTTTTCATCTACTTTAACTATACAACATTTAATGAGCGTACTATATACATGTCTATTTTATTATATATTATTTTTATTAAATACATAACCAAATTTACATAGTATAGTGTTTATGAAAATATTCGCATATTTTAGGAGGATAATTCATATGAAAGCTTATGTTTATGAAAAGCCAGGCTTTGCAAAACTGATTGATAAAGAGAAGTCAATCATTACGGAAAGTACAGATGTAATTATTAGAATGGTCAAAACAACGATTTGTGGTACTGATCTACATATTATTAAAGTCGATACATCGGAAGTACCATCAAACACAACACTTGGCCATGAAGGTATTGGTATCGTTGAATCAGTTGGTTCAAGTGTAAACAATTTCAAAGTTGGAGATAAAGTCATTGTTTCTTATATCTCGTCGTGTGGTAAATGTTACTACTGTAAAAAAGTACTTATGCACATTGTGAAAAAGATGGAGGTTGGATATTAAGTCACCTCATCGATGGTACACAAGCAGAATATGTTAAAGTACCTTTCGCAGACAATTCTTTATACCATGCACCAGAATCTTTACCAGACGAAGCACTCGTTATGCTCTCTGACATTTTACCAACGCGTTATGAAATTGGTGTTTTAAAAGGTAAAGTTAAACCAGGTAGTACGGTTGCGATAGTAGGTGCAGGTCCAGTTGGATTAGCTGCATTATCAACAGTACAATTTTATTCATCTTCTAAAATTATTATGCTCGATTTAGACGATCATCGTTTAGCTGCAGCCAAAACATTTGGCGCGACTCATACAATTAATTAATTCTAGTAATGTGAATGAAGCAGTTGGAATTCCAGCAACATTTGATTTATGTCAAAAGTTGATTGATGTCGATGGAACAATTGCTAATGTTGGTGTTCACGGCTTATCCGTTCAATTTGATATCGAAAAATTATGGATTAAAAATATCAACATTACCACGGGTTTAGTTACTGCTAATACCACTGAAGAATTGTTGGAAGCTCTCAAATCTAAAATCATTCAACCTGAACAACTCATGACACATTATAGTAAATTAAGTGATATTGAACATGCTTATGATTTATTCAGAAATGCTACAGATCATAAAGCTATCAAATTATTAATTGAGAATGATATAACTGAATAATGTTGTTTATTAAATAAAAAATAAGGGGGACAGCATTCTTTCTGAATTCGTCGCCCCGCCATGGCAAAGAGGATTAGAATTGAAAACCTTGAGACAACACCTTTTCAATTCAGTCATCGACTGCCAACACATAAAACAAGCCTGAGACACATATGATGTCCCAGGCTTGTTTTATTATTTAATTGTCATAATGCGTTTACCAGGATCTACTGAATCAACATCATCGAATGTTAATGTTTTATCATCCTGATTTGTAATAATCACTGGTGTGACAACACTTGGCGCATGTTCTTTTAAGTATGCTAAATTAATTTTCATTAATGGTTGACCTTGTGTGACAGGTTCATTGACATCGACTAAACTTTCGAAGCCTTCACCATTCAATTTCACTGTATCGATACCAATATGAATTAATACTTCAATTCCTGTATCAGATTCTAAACCGATGGCATGTTTCGTTGGGAAAATCGTTTTAACTGTACCATCAAATGGTGCTACAATTTCGCCTTTTTCAGGAACAAATCCAATACCGTCACCCATCATTTTTTCTGAGAATACTTTATCTGGCACTTCAGATAATGGAATAATATGACCCGTACCTGGTGCATAGATATCAGTTTCTTTTACCTCTTCCAACTGTACTGGCTCATCTGATGTATCTTCAGTCACAGTGGTTTCACTAGGTTTTGTGATGTCTCCATTCATAATGCGTGCCATATCATGTTTAATTTGATCTGATTTAGGTCCAAAAATCGCTTGCATATTATTTCCTACTTCAAGCACCCCTGAAGCACCAAGCGCTTTTAGTCCTTCAACGTCTACTTTAGATTTATCATTGACTTCAACACGTAAACGCGTAATACAAGCATCTAAATGCTTGATATTTTCTTTACCGCCCATTGCATCTAACACATCAAATGGTAATTTACTTGCAGATGTATTAGCTACAGAGGCTTGTTTATCTTCACGACCTGGCGTTTTGAAGTTGAATTTAACAATTAAGAATCTAAATACTACATAATAAATGACAGCGTAAACTAATCCTACCGGAATCACTAACCACCATGGTGTTTTATTTGGAAGAATACCTAATAAAACAAAATCTATGAATCCTCCAGAGAATGTATATCCTAGATGTAAATTTAGTAGATAAAGCGTTAAAAATGATAATCCATCAAGTACTGCATGAATAAAGAATAATAATGGTGCTACGAATAAGAATGAAAATTCTAATGGTTCAGTAATACCAGTTAAGAATGATGTTAAAGCTGCTGATAACATCAAGCCTCCAACTACCTTTTTATTCTCAGGTTTAGCTGTTTGATAAATTGCTAATGCTGCTGCTGGTAATCCAAACATCATAACAGGAAATTCACCTTGCATGAATTTACCTGAAGTTAAATGAACACCTTCACGTATTTGCTCAATAAAAATACGTTGATCTCCTCGAATAATTTCTCCAGCTGCATTTTTCCAAGAACCAAATTCAAACCAAAATGGTGCATGGAAAATATGATGTAAACCAAATGGAATAAGTAATCGTTTAATAAATCCAAATAAGAATACTGCCAATCCAGTATTAGAATCTAATAAACCTGTACTAAATGCATTTAATCCATTTTGAATGAATGGCCAAATCCAAGCCATTGGGAAAGCTAAAATAAACGATGTCGTTGCCATCATAATCGGCACAAAACGTTTACCCGCAAAGAATCCTAAATACGATGGTAAGGAAATATTATAAAACTTGTTATAACACCAAGCTGCTAGAGCCCCTATAATAATCCCACCAAACACTCCAGTTTGAAGTGTAGGTATGCCTAAAACATTTGCGAATCCTTTAGATGGGTCTTCCAATTGTGCTGGCGTAACATTTAAAAATGCTCCCATTGTTTTATTCATAATAATAAATCCGACAAAAGCTGCAATGGCTGCTACACCATCGCCACCTGCTAGTCCTATTGCTACACCGAGTGCAAAAATGATAGGTAAGTTGTCAAAAATAATACCACCAGCACCTGTCATCATGTTAGCAATATTTTGAATTACTCCATTTTTAATAAATGGAAGATATTGCTGTAATGCTTCACCTTGAAAAGCTGTTCCAATTGCAAGTAATAATCCAGCTGCAGGCAAGATTGCCACAGGTAACATTAATGCTTTACCAATTCGTTGCAATTGTCCAAATAGCTTTTTAAACATTTTGATTCAATCCTTTCAATGTATCTTTTTACGCATTAAAAAAGCATGACCAAATAAGCTCATCATTTATGACAAAAATAATGATAGCTTATCTGCTCATGCCTAATCGAATAGTAACACGCAGTTCTTTTTTAACAATTTAATTATACCTATAATATAAAGCGTTTTCAATATTTTTTTGCTAATATCTTACATTTTTTATAATTTAAATATTCGGCTCTAGGTCAAATCGGACTGATGAGTCCAAATATTGAGAT
>NZ_KV792229.1:0-36666 GCF_001808125.1 Staphylococcus sp. HMSC14D10
GGACTCATCAGTCCGATTTGACGTAGAGCCGTAAATCAACACTTCAAAATAAAATAGTCTGTGAACCTGAAATTGTCGAAGTAACTCGCCGGATTGGATCTAGAGTAATTTATCTTTATCCACAAGTGATTGAAGCTTATCAAAAAGTAAATAATAGAATAGGTGTATGATAAAGGTCAGCACTCAGAACTTTAGGTGACCAATATAAAAAAATAAAGTGTAATATTAAATTATACAACTTAAAATTCAATATTAACGAGGTAGCGAATGTGATTAACATGATTACTTAAACTTTTAAGAGGAGAATAAAAAGTGGAATTTAATATTAAAGTCACTATAGAAAAATGAGAACCATCTAAAAAAGAAATAATCATAAGCCTCTTTGTATTAATTATAATTATAGCTAGTATTTATTATAAATTTCATTAAAAACAGGATTTCCTTTTAGGAAGTCCTGTTTTTCAGATGTTAAATTAACCCTAATAACTTATCCACATTTTCTTCGGTAGTAGCCCAACTTGTCGCAAATCTAACAACACGATGATTATCATCATATTTCTCCCAAATCGCGAACTTTACTTTTTGTTTCAACTCTTTAATCTTTTCTTCACTAAGTACAAAAAATTGTTGATTAGTAGGTGAATCAAAGTAAAGTTGATAGCCTTTTTCAAGAAATCCTTTTTTCATTTTATTAGCCATATTTATGGCATGACGGCTAATATCTAAATATAAATTATTAGTGAATAATTCCAGAAATTGTACACCTACTAAACGACCTTTAGCAAGTAATGCACCATGTTGTTTGATTCGAGTGGTAAAGTGTTTTGGCTCATTATTTTTAGTGAAAACGATGGCTTCACCACATAGCGCACCTATTTTAGTACCACCTATATAAAAGATGTCGCAATATTTAGCAATATCTTCAAATGTTATATCACTTTGATCACTCATTAAACCATAGCCTAAACGCGCACCATCCATAAATAAGGGTACATTATGTTCTTTACACACGTCAGCAAGATTCTTCAATTCTTTTTTACTATATAAAGTACCGTATTCTGTAGGGTGTGAAATATAAACCATTCCTGGAAAGACCATATGTTCACGTTTAAAATCATTGTAAAACGTATCTAGATATGCATTAACTTCTTTTGGTCTAATTTTACCTTCGTGAGATGGGACAGTTAAAACTTTATGACCACTAAATTCAATAGCACCGCCCTCATGTACAGCTACGTGACCAGTGTCAGCTGAAATCACACCTTCATATGGCTCTAGTATCGAATTAATAACAACTTGATTGGTTTGCGTACCACCAACTAAGAATCGTACAGTCGCTTCTGGACACTTGATGGCTGATTTAATTTCTTCAGCTGCTTGCTTTGAAAATTGATCATCACCATAGCCAGAGGCCTGGATTAAATTGGTATCAAATATTCGTTGTAATACTTTTTCATGTGCACCTTCAAGGTAGTCATTTTCAAAAGAAATCATATAATACCCCACAATCTAAATAATTTAATTATTCTGAAAATTTAATAGAATGACTTTATTATACAATAATTTATCTCTTATGTGAATTTAATATTTTGAATATATAATTGTAAGCGTTTTAATAAAATGTAAGTTATAGTATGAATTAATTTGCGATTTAAATGTAAAAAGACTATGATTTAAACAAATAAGTTGAATTGGAGTGTTGTAAAATGAGTAAAATCAAATTTAAAAAGATTCAAGAAAAAACACTGGATGAGTTAGAAAAAGAAATTAATATGTATCTTGAAAGTGATGAAGGAAGTCAATTTGAAGTTCTAAATATTTCAATAGACAAAATAGAAGAACGTAAATTTCCAAATAATGAAGAAGTGCTAAATGCCATCTTGATCTTAAATGCTAAGTAAATAATTTAAATTATAAAATTAAATAGGAGTATTATTTTATGAAATTCATGTTCGGCCCAGATTTGGGAACTGTTTTTACGATTTTATTAGCACTAGGCTTTGTGATAAATCTAGTACTAGCTTTTATTATCATCTTTTTAGAAAGAAATAGAAGAAGTGCGTCTTCTACATGGGCGTGGCTCTTTGTATTGTTTGTTTTACCATTAATCGGGTTTATTCTTTATTTATTTTTTGGCAGAACTGTTTCAAAAAGAAAAATGGAGAAAAATAATAGTTAAAAATTATGAGATTAAGCAATTTAAAGTTGCTTAATCTCTTTTTTGCTACCTCGTCGTAGTTAATATGACAAATGTCATATTAAAATCGTGACAATTTAAACTAATTTTAAATTCGATTAAAAGATAAAGTAGATATATAAATTAAAAGGATGTGAGGTCGTTATGATATATATAAAGCAATTAAAGAAATCGTTTGGTAAAAAGACAGTTTTGAATAATATCTCATTAGATATCGAGGAAGGAAAGTGTACTGCATTAATCGGAAAAAATGGTGCAGGAAAGTCCACTTTAATAGATATACTTATAGGTCATAAGCATGCAAATAGTGGAACAGTCGAAGATAAACTTAATTTAATATCCTCACGTAATATGGGCATATTATTTCAAACTACGAATTTACCTAAGCTCATTAAAGTAAAAGAACTATATCATTTATATCAACAATTATATACCAATCCTATG
Source organism: Staphylococcus sp. HMSC14D10 (assembly GCF_001808125.1). Classification (NCBI taxonomy): domain Bacteria; kingdom Bacillati; phylum Bacillota; class Bacilli; order Caryophanales; family Staphylococcaceae; genus Staphylococcus; species Staphylococcus sp. HMSC14D10. Next base: position 2,642 of record NZ_KV792229.1, read on the forward strand.
ACATTTAATGAGTTTCAAAAATTAACTCAATTTTCTAATCTTCAATTGGAACAATATGCTAATAAATTATCAGGAGGTCAAAAGAGATTATTAGACTTTGTTCTAACTTTAATAGGCAAACCTCAATTTTTAATATTAGATGAACCAACAACGTCAATGGATATTGAAACAAGAGAACACTTTTGGAATCTAATTGAGCAACTTAAAGAAGATGGTATAACTATACTTTACACCTCTCATTATATTGAAGAAGTCGAAAGAATGGCTGATAAAGTTGTCTATTTAGAACAAGGAAGTATCAAAATTAATGATACACCACATAATATCTTGTTTAGTCAAAATAATTCAATTATTGAAATAATGACCTTTACGGAAGAACAATATCAAATACTTTCAGAAACATATGATATAGAAATTACGAATGGTAATTTAAAAATTCAAACAGAAAATGTTGAAGCAATTATTACAAATCTAATTAAAATAAATGTAGATTTAAATCAAGTCACAATTTATAAAAAATCTTTATTGGAACTCATGTTTTCAAAAGAAGAAAGAGTGGTGCAATAGACTATGACGAATATCATAACGTTACTTGATATTGAATACAAATTATTATTTCGACGCAAATTATCATCATTTATGGCTTTTATATTTCCTTTGGCATTCTATTTATTGTTTACATCATTAATTGATATGCCAGCAGATGCGAAAAAAGTATTTTACAAAGAGTATATGTATAGTATGACGGTATTCAGTTTAATGGGATTTTGTCTGATGCAATTTCCATTAGAAATAATCGAGGAAAGAAACAGTGGTTGGTATAAAAGATTAATTTCTACACCAATCACAGTATTAAATTATTATTTAGCTAAAATTATTAAAACAATGACTTTATTTTTAGCTTCAATATTGCTTTTATTCAGCGTAGCACACTTCTATAAAGGGGTAGATCTAAGTGCAAGTGAATGGATTTTATCTGGTGTTTCTTTATGGTTAGGTGCTAGCATGTTTTTGACATTAGGTTTAATCATTACGCAATTTAGTGAGACACAGAAAGCAAGTAGCGTAGCTAATCTGTTTAATATTGTATTAGCCATTATTGGTGGATTGTGGTTCCCTGTTAGTACATTTCCTGATTGGATGCAAACAATTGCTAAACTAACACCAACGTATCATTTACGTCATTTAGCACTTGAACTAGGTAAAGGTAATGGTTTTAATATCCAATCGTTCGTTATATTAGGTATTTATAGCATTATTTTCTTAATTATTGCATTATTAATTAATAAGAGAAAAGAGGTGGAATAAATGAAGCGTAGTTTAGGCGCTAAAATGGGAGAGATTTCATCTTTAATTTACTTAATATTTCCTTACTATGGTTTGTATTTAACATGGCAAGATGATAGCTTTTTATTAAATTTACTTATTGTAATCATTTTTACATTTGCCTATGCTAGTTTAATTCTTTTTCATGAAACATTAAGTCATCGTATTAATTTAATCTTATTTGGTATTCATTTTTTAGCGATTATTTATTTTGTATATGCATACAATCCAACATTGAGTTTATTTTTCTTCTTTAGTGCATTTGCTATTCCATTTTTATTTAAAAAGGGAGTAAAATCAATAGAGTTTATGTTATTAATAAGTTCAATGATTACATGTATCATCATAACGATTATACAAACGAATCACTTTTATGTCGTGAGTATTATTATTTATTATATTATTATTTTGGCAATATTATTTGGTAATTTTAAAATAATGAAAGAGAGACAATATCGTCAACAAATTGAAGAAAAAAATAAATATATTAATATTTTGATTGCGGAACAAGAACGTAATCGAATAGGTCAAGACTTACATGACACGTTAGGACATGTATTTGCAAGTTTGAGTGTCAAATCAGAATTAGCTGCAAAACTAATCGACAAAGATCCGCAAGCAGCTAAGAAAGAAATATTAAATATAAACGAAATTTCGAAATATACATTAGAGAAAGTAAGACATATTATTGAAAATTTGAAAGTTCAAAATTTTGAAGAAGAAATTCAATCTATAGAACAAATTTTAAAGGATGCAAATATTCACTTTAACTTTGAAAATATAAGAGGTGCGAGTTCCCTCAACCCAACTAAACAGACGATATTATCAATGATACTCAGAGAAGCGGTTAACAATGTAATTAAGCACGCGAAAGCCTCTGAAATTAATGGGAAAATTGAAAGTTACGATAATGGTATTAAATTAATCATTAGTGACAACGGTATAGGTCTAAAACAACCTAGCGAAGTAAAATTAAAGAGTATTAACGATAGGGTAGCGTTATTGAGCGGCACAGTTAATATCACTTCTAAACAGGGTACGACTATCGATATTATGATTCCGAGAGAAGGTATACAATGATTTCAATCGTAATTGCAGAAGATCAAAATATGTTGCGTAAAGCAATGATACAATTAATTGAATTTCACGACTATTTAAAAGTGATAGATGATTTTGATAATGGTATTGACGCATTACAATCTATTAATAGTCAACAGCCTGACATTGCTATTTTAGATATTGAGATACCAGGAATTACGGGCTTAGAAATACTATCGCAATTAAGAGAAAATAAAATTAATACAAAAGTGATTATTGTCACGACTTTTAAAAGGCCTGGTTATTTTGAAAGAGCTGTTGCAAACGATGTTGATGCCTATGTGTTAAAAGAACGATCGGTTGATGATTTAGTTGCAACCATCCATAAAGTTTTAAATGGCGAAAAAGAATATAGTACGTCTTTAATGACATCTTTGTTTAAAGAGGCTAATCCATTAACGCATAAAGAACAGGTCGTGTTACGTGAAATAGGGGAAGGGTTAAGTAATAAAGAAGTCGCTGATAAACTCTATCTTTCAAACGGTACGGTGAGAAATTACACGTCTAATATAATTGATAAACTTGAAGCGGAGAACCGCTTTGATGCTTGGAGAAAAGCGAATGATAAAGGATGGATATAGAATTTAATTATGCATATAGTCATGTATAAAGGTCAGAACATCAGTTTGCTCTAGGGAGCATGGATTCCAAGAACGTTAATACTTTAAGTTCTGACCTTTTGCTTACTTTTAACCTAATTATTTAAAGATTAAGAAGTATCTTTACAAACATATTAATTATCTCTTTTTTGAGTTTCTAGATTGTCAACATGAGTGGCTAATAACCGTAACACTTGAGCAACCTTATCTGGAGGTGTATCTTTCGCCAAAGTATGTTCGAATACATGGCCATTTTGTGTTTGTACTTTATAAATTAGACCGTGATTATCTATAATTACGTCTAGAATTTCCTTAATACCATCTCGCTAATTGTTTGATGGTGAGGCTTTTTGATAATTAAAATTGTGATAAATTAATCAATTTTTTAAAATTAATTTTATACATTTAAGGTATTTCTTATACATACCACAATATCTAGAAATTAATCTTAAATATAAAAAAATGTGGGAGTGAGAAAGAATTCAATTTGAATTCTTTCTCACTCCCAATTTGCTTTGCTTGTAAAATTTCTATAAAGATTTTCTAATTGAGCTACTTGTTCTTTCTCTTGCGAATTATAGATTGAATGATATAAGCAATAAATCCTACTAAGACTCCTAATAATACAGCTACTACGACAGAGACAATAATAGGTAACTTATAGACAATTTGTAGTATTATACCGACAATTATGGCTATAATTACGGCTATAACTGTCATTAAATTTTCATTTTTCTCAGACATTGATGTCACTCCTAACGCATTTATTATAGCATGATAAGATTAATAATTTCACTTTTTGCGAGTACAGTGGATACTAACATAGTCTAACTAAAGCAAGTTGTCATTGACGATTAATTTTAATTTATATATGATATTTATTATTGAAATAAAAAGCGTAGGTGACATCTTTGAACTCGAAAAAATCATTAAGTATCATCGTTTTAGCTGTTTTAGTGGTAGGCGTTTTAACCTTTCAATTTATGAATCATACAGGACCTTTTAAAAATAATGGTTCTCAATCATCAAACAGTACTAACATTAAGGGTAAAGAAAAAGTACATGTAGACCGAGTAGTAGATGGTGATACCTTTGTTGCTACAAATAGTGAAGGAAAAGAAATTAAAGTTAGACTTATAGGTATAGATACACCAGAAACAGTTAAACCTAACACACCAGTTCAACCATATGGTAAAGAAGCATCTAATTATAGTAAACAACACTTAAATGGGAAAGATGTATATTTAGAATATGACAAAGAAAAAGAAGATAGATATGGTCGGACACTTGCATATGTATGGCTAAATGAGAACACAATGTACAACGAAGAATTAGTAAAAAATGGATTAGCACGTGAAAAGTACTTCTCACCGAATGGCAAATATCGTCATCTTTTTGAAAAAGATGAACAACAAGCTAAAAAAGATAAAGTGAATTTATGGAGTTAAAAAATAAGCGATTGACACGTGTATCTGTATCTAGATTCACTGTCAATCGCTTATTATGTGCATTAATTATTAAAGCTGTTTACGATTTTGGTAACTTGGTCTTCAGAAAGTGGATGTTTAGATAAATCAATTGCATTTTTGATTACCGCTTCAAGTGATGATTTAGTTGAAACGGTGTCTACATATTGAGCTCTTTCCTCTGAACCCTCAATGATATTTACGCTACCATCGCTAAAGTAAACGACTCCGATGCTTTGTACTTTATGATTAAAATGATTTTCAATTCCGTCTTTTAAAACTTTTGAATTAATCGCTGCTTGTTCATATGGATCATGATCATAAAACTCATAAATCACACGATTATTTTGAATTTTTTCGACGAAAGTATAAATTTCACTGCGTGGTGAATCAAACTGACTGTGATATTGTTTACTTACATAATGACCGACAATCTGATTCACATCATTTGTGTCAATTTGCATATCGTCGTTTACTGGTGCATCAAAATGGTAAAACGTTTTTTGTTTCCAGTTTTTGACGTCAATATTGATTAAGCCAACATCTGAAACAACAATGTAATCGAACGTTCTAGCGTATTCAAAGAAAGGATGTTTTGTAGCTAAATTACTTGTAGTTATAATATTGTAATACTTTAACTTGCCTTCGTCTTTATACTTATCAAGAATGCTAGTTAAAACGTGTTTCGCGTTTCGCTTTGCATGTGAACTTACATCATTATTAGAACTAAGCATTTGATTTTTAAGTTCTAAATTTTCATTGCTAAGCGTCGCATTCTTAGTTACCATCTGATTTCTTGCGTACACTTCTGTATCAACTCTATCTTGCATGTAACGTTGATTTAAGATGAACGCCAAAATAAGTATAACGATGATAACAATTAAGATAATTGTTAATGTCATAATTCATCACCTATGTTCGAATTTTAATTTTATATCACTCAATAAATTTGAAAGTTATAACGTGAGCGATATGAAATAACATATAAATTATATCTATTATAATTGCGTAGTTCAACAAAATGTAAATTAAGTTAAATTGCTAAAATAATAAATATTACCTAATTTTAGCAATTTTGTTATTTTGTTTAACATCAAATTTAGCAATACTTCATAATTCGTAAATTGAAATCAGAAATAAGGATATGTATAATTAATGTATGAAAGCGTTTCCTTTGGAGGTAGTAATATGGAACATCAACAACATATAGAAGAGCTAGTTAAAATATTAAAAAATGAATGTCGTACTTCATTCAAATTTCATGGGGAAGTCGCAATGCAGCTATTTTTAAGTGATAATTTTATTCTACCTTCTAGAGTCGACATATGCGTAGAACGTAAACAACTAGTTGAAGTATTAAAAGTAATTCCGTCCACGTATCATTTAAATTATTATGATAAAAATAATAATTTAATGAATCGAGATCAATTAAGTGTACCCGAAATTGCACACATAGATATTACTTTTAACGAGAAATTATTAATAAATATCTTTATTTATGATGTCGTAAATGAAGAGTGGATATTTAGATTAGATAGTAATATTAGAATTCCTAAGAATAGTATTTATTTTCATTCGCTGACATGGGGAGTAGATTATATTAAACCGGAAATCGTGCTAATGTACGACTTATTGGATAATCAAAATTACCATCAATTACCTAATTATAAAATGGTTTTAGACTCATTAAGTTATTATCAATTTGTTATATTAAAAGTTGTCGTAGGGGAGCAACGAATCAATGAGGCATTAGCTCATAACAAATTATAAAGAAGCATCTAATATTTAAGTGGAATGTACAAAACATGACTATTTAAATACCAGATGCTTTTTAACTATGCTTGCTTATTTAGATTTTTCAAACAAATGCCATGATAACAATATTCATATGTAGATAAAACAGCCTTGTCTGCATCTTCAATTGAAATACCGAACATCATTGATATTTCAGACGAGCCTTGGTTGATCATTTTTAAATTGATTTTAGATTCTGCTAACGCATGTGTAATAGTGTTAGCAGTACCGATTGCTTTATTCATTCCCTCACCAACAATCATTAAAATCGCTAAGTCGTGTTCAATACTTAATTCATCAACATCGCAACGTTTACGTATAGCGTTAAGTACATCTTTTTCTTTACCTTTTAATTGATGTGTTCGAAGGATGATACTAATACTATCAATACCTGAAGGCATATGGTCGAAAGAAATATTGTAATCTTCTAATATTTCAAGAATTTTACGTGTGAAGCCGACCTGTCTATTCATTAGGTATTTTTTAATATTAATAACACTAAATCCTTTATCACAGCTTATACCTATAATGACATTTTTATCACTTACATCTCTATCATGGCGTATAAATGTACCTTTATCTTGAGGAAGATTTGTATTTTTAATAACCACTGGAATTCTGTGTTTATAGAGTGGCTGCAATGCTTCATCATGGAAGACGCTAAACCCAGCATATGAAAGTTCTCGCATTTCACGATATGTAATTTCTTCAATAAGATCCGGATTGTTAATTATATTAGGGTTTGCCTTATAAATACCTGATACATCAGTGAAGTTTTCATATAAAGACGCTCTAATTCCTCTAGCGATAATTGCACCTGTAATGTCAGAACCACCTCTTGGGAACGTAACGACATAATCATTTTTAGAAACACCAAAGAATCCTGGGATAATAATTTTACCTTCAATATCTTTTAATTTACTAATCTTCTCATAAGCTTCTTCCAAGATTTGAGCTTGTTGCGGTAAATCTGTAACTAGAATACCTGCATCTTTTGGAGAAAGGTATGTCGTTTTAAAACCTTGTGAATCATTATAAGTTGCAATTAATTGCGCATTAAAATTTTCACCACAAGAAAGAATTGCATCGTATAATCTTAAAGGCTTATCTTTTAAAGTTGAAATAATCTCTTCTAATGTGTCATCAATTACTTTTAATAATGAATCATCCATATCAAGTTCATGTAAAATATCTGCATAACGTTGAATAATTTCTTTCTTTTTATCTTGATAATTAAGATTATTCATTACTTTTTCATATAATCGAATTAGAAGATCGGTCGTTTTAACATCATCTTTGTGTCTTTTGCCTGGTGCAGAAACAATAATAATTTTACGATCTGAATCGCTATTAACGATATCTAGGACTTTTTTGATTTGTGTTGCATTTGAAACTGAACTACCGCCGAATTTTGCCACTTTCATATACCTAATCAACCTTTCTAAAAAATCAGAAAATTCTATTTAATTTTCTGATACCACATGATAATATAAAGCTAAGTATTTACATTTTATGCTAAAAAGTCCTATCAATTTAATATGATTTAATAGTATACTAAAATAAAGTATATTTCAATAAAACAATTGTATTTCTCAGTTATACAAATAGGGGGAAGATAAAAATATGAAAAAATTAAATATTGCTTTGCTTGGTTTAGGAACAGTGGGATCAGGTGTAGTTAAAATAATTGAAGAAAATCGACAACAAATTATAGATACATTAAACAAAGATATTGTTATAAAGCATATTTTAGTGCGTGATAAATCTAAGAAAAGACCTATAAATATTAGTCGATATCATTTAACTGAAGATGTTAATGAAATTTTAAATGATGATTCTATCGATATCGTCATTGAAGTAATGGGTGGCATTGAACCTACTGTCGATTGGTTAAGAGATGCTTTGAAAAGCGGTAAACATGTAATTACTGCAAACAAAGATTTATTAGCCGTACATTTGAAGCTACTAGAAGATTTAGCTGAGGAAAAGGGACTTGCGTTGAAATTCGAAGCGAGTGTTGCCGGTGGTATCCCTATAGTAAATGCTATTAATAATGGATTAAATGCTAATAACATTTCTAAATTTATGGGAATACTAAATGGTACATCAAACTTCATCTTATCTAAAATGACACGTGAACAAACAACGTTTGAAGATGCTCTTGATGAAGCACAAAGGCTAGGTTTTGCTGAGGCAGATCCGACTGATGACGTAGAAGGTATTGATGCAGCACGTAAAGTTGTTATCACTTCTTATTTATCATTTAACCAAGTCATTAAATTAAATGATGTTAAAGTTCGTGGTATAAGTCAGACAACTTTATCTGATATCAATGTCGCGGACAAATTAGGTTATAAAATTAAATTGATTGGTAAGGGAACTTATCAAAATAGTAAAGTAAACGCATCAGTCGAACCAACATTAATACATAAATCCCATCAACTAGCTACAGTTGAAGATGAATATAATGCAATCTATGTCGTAGGTGATGCAGTGGGCGATACAATGTTCTATGGGAAAGGTGCAGGTAGCTTAGCTACTGGGAGTGCTGTTGTAAGTGATTTACTAAATGTGGCATTATTCTTTGAATCAAATACGCATACATTACCACCTCATTTTGAATTGAAAACCGATGCAACTCGCGAAATTATGGATACGGAAGATGTCGTAGCTATTCAAGAGAAGTTAAACTATTATGTTGTTCTTAATAGTGACTTATCAAAAGAAAAATTTGAATCATTATTGAAAGAAACTTTACCTTTCCATAAATCACTACAGGTTGAACAACGTGATGAACAAACGTATGGTGTAGTTATTATAGGTTTAGATCAGTCACCAAAGGATGTTTTAAGTAAAGCTGATTTTAATATCGAGAAAATTTATCCAGTTGAAGGGGTTTAATGTTTATGAAAAGATGGCAAGGTTTAGTTGAAGAGTTTAAAGAATATTTACCAGTTAACAGCGACACACCAAAGTTAACATTAAATGAAGGACATACTCCATTAATTCATTGTGAGAACTTGTCTAAGATGTTGGATATTGATTTGTATGTAAAATATGAAGGTGCAAATCCTACAGGTTCTTTTAAAGATAGAGGAATGGTCATGGCTGTTACTAAAGCAAAAGAACAGGGAAAAAAAGTAGTTATCTGTGCATCTACTGGTAATACATCAGCTTCAGCAGCTGCATATGCTGCACGAGCTGGATTAAAATCAATAGTAGTTATTCCAGAGGGTAAGATTGCACTCGGTAAATTATCGCAAGCTGTTATGTATGGTGCTGAAATTGTTTCTATTGAAGGAAACTTTGATGAGGCTTTAGAGATTGTTAAGGAAATTGCTAAAAATGATGAAGAAATTGAGTTAGTTAATTCAGTGAATCCATATCGTATTGAAGGACAAAAAACGGGTGCATTTGAAATTGTTGAACAATTGGAACAAGCTCCAGACGTACTCGCAATTCCAGTTGGAAACGCAGGTAATATTACTGCTTATTGGAAAGGTTTTAAAGAATACCATGAGAAAAAGGGGAGTCAATTACCTCGATTATTTGGCTTCCAAGCAGAAGGTGCGTCACCAATTGTTCAAAATAAAGTGATTAAAAATCCTGAAACAATTGCTACAGCTATTCGAATTGGTAATCCAGCTAGTTGGATTAAAGCTACGAATGCGTTAGACGAATCTAATGGATTGATTGATAGCGTTACTGATGAAGAAATTTTAGAAGCTTATCAATTAATGACTTCTAAAGAAGGTGTATTTAGCGAACCAGCTAGTAACGCCTCAATTGCAGGTCTGATTAAATTACATCGAGTAGGACAATTACCTAAAGGCAAAAAAATAGTAGCTATTTTAACTGGTAATGGATTAAAAGATCCTGATACTGCTATTTCAATATTAGATAACCCTATTCAACCGCTTCCTAACGATAAATCAAGTATTATTGATTACATTAAAGGAGCTTTGTAAAAATGACTGAACAGTTGCACTTAAAGATACCAGCGTCCACTGCTAATTTAGGCGTTGGTTTCGACTCGATAGGTATGGCTATAGATAAATATTTACATCTTTATGTGAAACGAATTGAAGGGGAAAAATGGGAATTTACATATTTAAACTCCGAATTAGATTCACTTCCTAAGAACAAAGACAATTATGTTTTTAAAGTGGCCCAGCAGGTCGCATCTAAATATAATGTAGAATTACCTAGTTTAAGTGTTGAAATGCGAAGTGATATACCATTAGCTAGAGGTTTAGGTTCATCGGCGTCTGCATTGGTAGGCGCTTTATACATTGCAAACTATTTTGGCAATATTCAGCTTTCTAAATATGAATTACTTCAATTAGCTACAGAAATAGAAGGTCATCCAGATAATGTTGCACCTACAATTTATGGTGGCTTATTAGCAGGCTTCTATAATCCAGATACAAAAGAAACGAATGTAGCACATATTGATGTGCCTGACGTTGATATAATTCTAACTATACCTCCATATGAATTAAAGACTGAAGATTCTCGTAACGTTTTACCTGATCAATTTTCTCATAAGCGCGCGGTTCAAAGTAGTGCAATAAGTAATACGATGCTGTGTGCATTAATTCAACATAATTATGAACTTGCTGGGAAAATGATGTCACAGGATGGCTTCCACGAGCCATATCGCCAACATTTAATATCTGAATTTAAAGAGGTTAAAACTATAGCTCAACAATATGGTGCATATGCGACAGTAATTAGTGGTGCAGGGCCTACCATATTAACAATGAGTCCTAAGGAGAAGAGTGGTCAATTAGTTAGAGCGTTAAGACAAGCCGTTACAACATGTCATTCAGAATTAGCAACAATCAATGAAATTGGCGTTGTTGAAGAAATTGTGTATCCTTCATAAAATTTATTGTAAAATATAAACGAGTAAATTTCGAAAGGAGTACACTTCAGATATGAGTAATTATAAAATGATCGTTATGGACATGGACGATACTTTAATTAATAGTGAGAATAAAGTAAGTAAAGAAACTAAAAATTACTTGATAGATATTCAAAATCAAGGCTATAAAGTAGTGTTAGCTTCAGGAAGACCAACTGAAGGTATGCTACCAATTGCAAAAGAACTACAATTAGATATCCATGATAGTTATATCATCAGTTACAACGGCGGTAAAACGATCAAAGTAGCAACAGAAGAAGTAGAAGTGAGTCAAAGTGTATCTAAGAAGAATTTTGACCTTATTGTGGATTTTTGTCGTGAACATAACTTTTTAATCTTGACATATCAAGATGGACATATTATCCATGATGGTGATCATGAATATCGAGATATTGAATCAGAACTTACTGGGCTACCTATGAAACGTGTAGATGATATTAAAGCTTATATTAATGATAGCGTTCCAAAAGCAATGGGCGTTGATTATGCAACAAATATTGCTAAAGTACGTGATGATATGCATGGAAGTTTTAATTCAGAAATTGATGTAACAACAAGTAAACCATTCTTTTTAGAATATATGGCAAAGGATGTTTCAAAAGGTAATGCGATTAAAGCATTATGTGAAAAATTAAATGTATCATTATCTGAAGTGATTTGTTTTGGTGATAGTTTAAATGATCAATCAATGTTTGAAGTAGTGGGTTGTGCTATCGCGATGGGAAATGCAAATGAGGAACTGAAGGCTATTGCAGACAAAATAACGTTAGATAACGATTCTAATGGTATTCCCGCAGCTTTAAAAACACTTTTGTAATACAAAATAAGGCATGAGAATACGAATGTTGTTTATTTCATCATAATTACCATGATGAATGATTCATTCGACCTCATGCCTTTTTATTATTTAGCAGTATGTGTCCATTCGTGCTTTCCTTTTGAACGCTTTACATAAGCGTATACTTGATCAGCAGCATAATCTAAATTTGTATACACTGTAATTGTAAATGCAGACTGGTTTTCACTGAAAGGTTCAGTACTAAATACATCTTTTAAATGTGTAAATAAATTTTCCATTTGGTCATGTTCAAGACTAGGATACTCTCTTAATGTACGTTTTAGTAATTGACCATTTTTTTCTTCTAGAGATTGTACAACTATAACGAAACGTTCTTCACTCTTAATGACATCATCAAATAAGTTTGTTTGACCAACCATCTTGCTTTCACCTCTAAGTCATTATCTTTACTACTATTATACTAGATAACTGTTTTTTTCGAAAATATCAATATGTTGAAACCAAAAATGCGAGTCACTAAAAAGGATTTACTATACTTTCAGTGCTCGCATTTAATTATTTAATTATTTTTATGATAATGATGTGGTGTGATATCCATATCATTTAATTTAACGAACTTCGTTTTTCTTATTAATTTATGAGCTAAGAAAATGAGCCCTAAAATAATGATAGGTAAAATGTTAACGAAAAATTTACCTATATTACCATCGAATAAATCTCCAATTGAATTACCAAAGTATAAGAAAATTAAAGTTGCAAATACTAAAATTGGTCCAAGAGGGTACAATGGTGATTTATAAGGTAAAAGTTGATTGATATCTTGACCTTGACGTTTAATGGCTTTACGCAATCTTACTTGTGCCCATGAACTAGCTGCCCAAACAATGATTACCAATGAACCAATAATATTTAACAAACTAAAAACAGCATTTGAATAAAAATTAGCAATTATAATAATCGCTACAATCAGAATATATGTTGTAACTAATGCTCTTAAAGGTAATTTAGATTTATCGTTTAGCTTACTTAAGAATTTAGGTGCCTGTTTTTCATCACTTAAAGAGAACAACATTCTACTAGTAGTATAAACACCTGAGTTTGTCGCAGATAATAATGATGTCAATATAACAGCGTTAATAACAGAAGCGGCAAAAGCAACACCAATTCTATCAAATACAATTGTGAAAGGACTTTGTGTAACAGATTCATTCTCATTTAACAATAATGGGTCAGTATAAGGAATGATAGCTGCAATAACACCAATTGATAATACATAGAATAATAAAATTCTCCAAAAAACTTGTTTAACAGCTTTAGGCATTGTTTTTTCTGGATTATCAGATTCTCCAGCAGTCACTGCTACAACTTCAGTACCGCCAACTGAGAATCCTGCAACGAGTAAAACACCTAAGAAACCAGATAAACCACCCACGAATGGTGCCTCACCTTTAGTATAATTTTCAAAGCCATAAGAATGGCCACCTAATATACCGAAGATCATCAAGAAACCAACAATAATAAATATAATAATAGTTACAACCTTAATTAGTGATAACCAAAATTCAGTTTCTCCAAAAGCTTTAACCGTGAAGATGTTTAATAAAAATACAATAGTGATAAAGATTAAACTCCAAGTAAGTGGACTAAAAAATTTAAATACATCCCAATAATACAATACGTTTGAAGCAACCATAACATCTACACTGGAAACTAGTGTCCACATAATGTAATATAACCATCCCATTGTAAAACCTAGAGAAGGGTCTACAAATCGCGTTGCGTATGAACTGAATGATCCTGAAACTGGATAAAATGTTGCCAACTCTCCAATTGACGACATTAAAAAGTAAAGCATTATGCCAATTAATAAATAGGCTAATATAGCGCCCCCAGGACCAGCTTGAGCAACAACACTACCTGTTGCTACAAAGAGCCCTGTACCAATTGCGCCACCTATAGCAATCATAGATATGTGTCTTGAGTTAAGACCTCTTTTCATATTGTTATCTTCCATATGATGTCTCCTAATTCTAAAATTTAAATATACAAACCATTTTAATCTTTTTGGGGACAGTATTCAATAACTTTTAAACAATTTAGCTTGAAAATTTTAAATTTTCTGACATTTTGTAGTTTTTTTTTAAAATGCTTTAATTATAGGGGTTATGGCTTTAATTATAGTAGATTCTAAATTATAATAATTATAAATAAGTGAAAGGAGAATTAACTATGGCGAAAGATGATAAAAGATTAACTGGTTTGTTTGGGCACCCTGTTTCAGATAGAGAAAATAGTATGACAGCTGGTCCGAGAGGCCCATTATTAATGCAAGATGCATACTTTTTAGAACAAATGTCTCATTTTGATCGTGAAGTAATTCCTGAACGTCGTATGCACGCTAAAGGTTCAGGTGCATTTGGTACATTTACTGTAACAAATGATATTACGAAATATACAAATGCTAAAATTTTTTCAGAGGTAGGTAAACAAACAGAAATGTTTGCACGATTCTCAACAGTTGCCGGTGAACGTGGGGCAGCTGACTTAGAGAGAGATATCCGTGGATTTGCACTTAAATTCTATACGGAAGAAGGTAACTGGGACTTAGTAGGTAACAACACACCCGTGTTCTTCTTTAGAGATCCTAAGTTGTTTGTTAGTTTAAACCGTGCTGTTAAAAGAGACCCACGTACTAATATGAGAAGTCCTCAAAATAACTGGGATTTCTGGACTGGCGTACCAGAGGCACTTCACCAAGTTACAATTTTAATGTCAGATAGAGGTATGCCAAAAGACTTCCGTCATATGCATGGTTTCGGTTCACATACGTATTCTATGTACAATGACGAGGGTGAACGTGTTTGGGTTAAATATCATTTCAGAACTCAACAGGGCATCGAAAATTACACAGATGATGAAGCGGCTGAAATTGTAGGTCAAGATAGAGAATCATCACAACGTGACTTATACGATGCAATTGAAAATGGCAATTATCCAAAATGGAAAATGTATATCCAAGTTATGACTGAGGAGCAAGCTAAAAATCATCCAGATAATCCGTTTGATTTAACTAAAGTTTGGTATAAAGGTGATTACCCATTAATTGAAGTGGGTGAATTTGAGCTAAATAGAAACCCAGAGAATTATTTCATGGATGTTGAACAAGCTGCTTTCGCTCCAACAAACATTATTCCTGGTCTAGACTTCTCACCAGATAAAATGTTACAAGGACGTCTATTCTCATATGGTGATGCGCAACGTTATAGATTAGGTGTCAATCATTGGCAAATTCCTGTTAACCAACCTAAAGGTGTTGGCATTGAAAATATGTGTCCATTCAGTCGTGATGGTCAAATGAGATTCCTTGATGGAAATCAAGGTGGTGGACCTCATTATTATCCAAATAATAAAGGTGTTTACCAATCACAACCTGAATATAAAAAACCAGCATTCCCAGTAGATGGAGACGGTTATGAGTACAATCAAAGACAAGATGATGATAATTACTTTGAACAACCTGGTAAATTATTCCGTTTACAATCTGATGATGCCAAAGAAAGAATCTTTACTAACACAGCAAATGCGATGGATGGTGTGAGTGAAGACGTTAAACATAGACACATTCGTCATTGTTATAAAGCTGATCCAGAATATGGTAAAGGTGTTGCCAAAGCATTAGAAATCGATATTAATGATGTTGATTTAGAAGGTACTAACGACGAAACTTACGAGAATTTTAAATAGTACTAAAAAATTAGATTGCGTAGAGCATTTTAATATGGTAAAATTTTAAATCGTAAGTATTCCTAGTTAAATGAGAAAGGATGTTAATTATGCGCGTTAATGTAACATTAGCTTGCACAGAATGTGGCGATCGTAATTATATTACTACTAAAAATAAACGTAATAATCCTGAGCGTATTGAAATGAAAAAATATTGCCCAAGATTAAATAAATACACGCTACACCGTGAAACTAAATAATCTCTTATCTTTTAAATACGACATTAAAGATAAAGTAAGAACTTGCCGAAGTATAATAATCTTATACTTCGGTTTTTTAATTATTTAAATGAAATTAAGTCATCAGTCTTGTAAATTTAAAATCATGTGTTATTATATAAAACGTAATTATTACGATTTAAAATAACAGGAGTGATATATATGGCAAAAAAATCTAAAATTGCTAAAGAAATAAAAAGAGAAAAATTAGTTAATCAATATTATGAATTACGTAAAGAATTAAAAGCTAAAGGAGATTATGAAGCATTACGTAAGTTGCCACGTGATTCTTCACCAACGCGTTTAACTCGAAGATGTAAAGTAACAGGACGTCCAAGAGGTGTATTAAGAAAATTTGAAATGTCTAGAATTGCTTTTAGAGAACATGCACACAAAGGACAAATCCCGGGCGTTAAAAAATCAAGTTGGTAAAATACAAATCTAGTACTTTAGTCCATTTACAAGACAATTAAAAAATTGTAAAGTATATAAGGGTGAGAAAATGAATGATTTTTATATTTAATATACTAAAAGTTCGTTTTTACTTAATAAATATGATTGTATAGGGGCTAAAAAGTATGAAAATTTTTGATTATGAAGATATTCAATTAATTCCAAATAAATGTATAGTTGAAAGTCGTTCGGAATGTGATACAACTGTTCAATTTGGACCTAAAACGTTTAAGTTACCTGTTGTGCCAGCGAATATGCAAACTGTTATGAGTGAAGAATTAGCGCATTGGTTCGCTAAAAATGATTATTTTTATATTATGCATCGATTTGACGAAGCAGCTCGTATTCCATTTATTCAAAACATGCAAAAAGACGGATTGTTTGCTTCTATTTCTGTAGGTGTTAAAGCAAATGAATTTAAATTTATTGAAGAATTAGCTGACAAACAATTAGTTCCTGAATATATTACGATTGATATAGCTCATGGTCATTCAGATTCAGTTATTAAAATGATTAAACACATAAAAAAATATATTCCAAAAACATTTGTAATTGCTGGAAATGTTGGTACGCCAGAAGGTGTTAGAGAACTTGAAAACGCAGGTGCAGATGCAACTAAAGTTGGTATTGGACCAGGTAGAGTTTGTATCACAAAAATAAAAACTGGTTTTGGCACTGGTGGTTGGCAATTAGCAGCATTAAATATTTGTAGTAAAGCAGCGCGTAAACCTATAATCGCTGATGGTGGCTTAAGAACACATGGCGATATTGCTAAATCAATTCGATTTGGTGCAAGCATGGTAATGATAGGATCTCTATTTGCGGCTCATGAAGAATCACCAGGTGAAACTGTTGAATTAGACGGCAAACGTTATAAAGAGTATTTTGGTAGTGCATCTGAATTCCAAAAAGGTGAACACAAGAATGTTGAAGGTAAAAAAATGTTTGTTGAACATAAAGGATCATTAAAAGATACTTTAGTTGAAATGCAACAAGACTTACAAAGTTCGATTTCATATGCAGGTGGAAAAGATTTAAAATCATTAACAACTGTCGATTATGTTATAGTGCGAAATTCAATTTTTAATGGGGATAAGGATTAAAACTTGAGTGGTAGGTGTATGTTATTAAAAAATTCCTTTTATTTTCTTTGGTGTTATTAGTTGTAGCTTTATTCATACCATTAAAGGAAAATCAAGCACTAGTAAAATTTCAGAATGACGTAAGAAGTAAAGTTCAGCAAGTTATGAATCAAGATTCGAGTTTAAAAAGCAATTCGCTCAAAACACCTACAAAACAGGACTTTGCTATTAATAATATTCAGATGAATATGTCTAAAGACAAAGTTGAAAATCAATTGGGGAAACCTAAAAGAGTAACATCTAATGAATATGGCACTAAATGGTATACCTATTACAATAATGATTACGATAATTTCATAATGGTTAGCTATTTAGGAAATAAAGTCAATGCTTTATATAGTAATCAAAATGTCATTACATCTAAATCTAAGGTGAAATATAACACCCCTAAAAATGTTGTTGAGGATAGACTTGGTAAACCTTTAAAAGAAATTGTTAAAGGTAGATACCGTGTTGATATAAGTAGCGATGAGTATGATGTTTTCCATGAAGATAATATTTATACAACTGTTTTTTATGATAAACATAATGACAATGGAGTTACTGCATTACTTCAAGTTAGTGACGCTATGGAAAAAAGGTTGACTCAACATTACGGTGCACCATCTTCAACATTAGAACAAAGCTTTGAATATCAAAATTATGATTTAGTTAATTCTGAGCGTAAACAGCATGGGTTGAATACACTTAGTTACTCGAAAAATGTCTCCAATACAGCAAGAAACCATAGTGAAGACATGGCAAAACAAAATTACTTTGATCATAATAATTTAGATGGTGAATCTCCTTTTGATCGATTAAAAGATGATGACATTGATTTCAATGCGGCAGGTGAAAATTTAGCGTATGGGCAACAAAATAGTATATTTGCTCATGAGGGGTTAATGAATTCACTTGGTCATAGAAAGAATATATTGAATACAAATTTCAGTACTCTAGGCGTAGGCGTTGATTTTAATGACAAACGACAACCATTTTGGACAGAAAATTATACGGGCTAAGTGTTTTAATACGACTTATTAAGGGTATCTTTTAGTTGATAAGGAAGTTGATATTATGACAACTAAAGATGTTAATAAACTAGATATTCTAGATAAGGTTAAAGAAATTTTAAATAAAAATGAAAATGAAAAACAAAAGAACTAGCAAAGTTTACATTGTAGACTTTGCTAGTTCTTTGTATATAGAAATATATAAGAGAGAGGTTAACGTAAATTTTAGAAATTAAAACTACAGTTCTCTGTATAAACCAATAACTTTACCGATAACAGTAACGTTATCAAGATAAATAGGACTCATTGTACTATTTTCAGGTTGTAATCTATAACGTGTTTTTTCTTTATAGAAGCGTTTAACTGTTGCTTCATCATCTTCAGTCATAGCAACAATGATGTCCCCATTTTCAGCAATGGTTTGGCTTCTAACTATAACTTTATCTCCATCTAAAATACCTGCCTCAATCATACTTTCACCCACGACATTTAAAATAAAGATATCACTATTGTGAGTTGATGTTAAATGTTCTGGTAAAGGGAAATATTCCTCAATATTTTCAACTGCAGTAATCGGAATTCCGGCAGTAACTTTACCAATTACAGGAACATAAATTGTTTCCTCCATATTAACTGCATCGTTAGTTTGTTCGCTAACAATTTCAATGGCTCTCGGTTTCGTAGGGTCTCGTTTAATATATCCTTTTTCTTCTAGTCTAGATAAATGACCATGAACAGTTGAACTTGACGCTAATCCTACTTCTTCACCAATTTCTCGTACGCTTGGTGGATATCCTTTAGTTTGTACTACATGTTTAATGTAATCGTATATTTCACTTTGACGTTTAGTTAATTCTCTCATATATAGGCACTCCCTAATTTTATTTAACTACATTATAGCACTGATTTAAATATTGAACAAACATTTGTTCGTTTTTATGTTGACTAAGAACAAATGTTCTGATAAAGTATTTATACAAACAAATGTTCTAGAGGTGAAAGTAATGTTTAATAAATATAAAAATAAATTATTAACTAATATAGCTGTTGTATCAATATCTTGTGTTGTTTTTATAGTATTTTTCATGAATTTATATCATAACGCTCAAATGGAACAAACGTACGAAATAACTGACCATACTATTTCTAAAAAGGCAATTATTAAAGATGACAATAAGAACGTAAATACTACAAATGGGGAACAAAATGACTACAAAGTGTTCGCGTTTGTAAGATGATTATAAATTTGAGGTCTGTCAAAGCTATTTAAATGTCAATAGCTTTTGTCTAGACCTCTTTTTTGTTATATTCTATGAAGTAAAAGAGAAAATATTAATGGGAATACAGAAAGAGTGATAGTTATGTCTAATGATAATTTAAATATAGATAGAATTAATGAGCTTGCTAAAAAGAAAAAGGAACAAGGTTTAACTGAAGCTGAAGCTAAAGAGCAATCGAAATTACGTAAAAAATACCTCGAAGCATTTAGAAAAGGGTTTAAACAACAAATTGAGAGTACAAAGGTGATAGATCCTGAAGGTAATGATGTGACACCTGAAAAATTAAAAAAGATACAAGAACAAAATAAAAATTAATAAATATTAGATTATAGTTCGTTGAGTTTAAACGATTATCAATTTCAATATTTTTAAGTTATAATATACGAAAGATGATTCAAGTAGAAGGGAAGTATTAGAGATGTTTAACGAGAAAGATCAACTAGCGATTGATACGATTAGAGCTTTAAGTATTGATGCAATCGAAGAAGCTAATTCAGGTCACCCTGGATTACCTATGGGAGCTGCACCAATGGCCTATACTTTATGGACACGCCACTTAAATTTTAATCCTCAATCTAAAGACTATTTTAATAGAGACCGTTTTGTATTGTCGGCTGGACATGGCTCTGCGCTATTATACAGCTTGTTACATGTTTCAGGCAGTCTTGAATTAGAAGAATTGAAGCAATTTAGACAATGGGGTTCTAAAACACCAGGACATCCAGAATTCAGACATACTGATGGTGTTGAAGTTACTACTGGCCCACTTGGACAAGGCTTTGCTATGTCTGTAGGTATGGCTTTAGCTGAAGACCATTTAGCAGGTAAATTTAATAAAGATGATTTCAATATTGTTGACCATTATACTTATGTGCTAGCTTCTGATGGTGATTTAATGGAAGGTATTTCTCATGAAGCTGCTTCATTGGCTGGCCATAACCAATTAGATAAGCTAATTGTTTTATATGATTCAAACGATATTTCATTAGATGGCGAATTAAATAAAGCCTTCTCTGAAGATGTTAAGAAACGATTTGAAAGTTACGGTTGGAATCACATATTAGTAAAAGATGGTAATGATTTAGACGCTATCGATAAAGCAATAACTAAAGCCAAATCTCAAAATGGTCCAACCATGATTGAAGTTAAAACAATTATCGGTTATGGTGCTCCAAACGTGAGTGGTACTAATGGTGTTCATGGTGCACCACTAGGTTCAGATGAGAGAAAATTAACTTTTGAAACATATGGTTTAGACCCTGAAAAACGTTTCAATGTGCCAGAAGAAGTATATGAAATTTTCCAAACAACTATGTTAAAACGTGCAAATGAGCATGAAGATGCATGGAAAGCATTACTAGAAAATTATTCTAAACAATATCCAGAATTAGCAGATGAATTTAAATTAGCTATTAGTGGTAAACTACCTAAAAACTATAGAGATGAGTTACCACGCTTTGATAGCGATCATAATGCAGCAACACGTGCTGATTCAGGTGAAGTAATTCAAGCATTAAGTAAATCAGTTCCGTCATTCTTTGGTGGTTCTGCTGACTTAGCTGGTTCTAACAAATCTAACGTTAAAGAAGCGACTGATTATGATAGAAATACACCTGAAGGTAAAAATATATGGTTTGGTGTACGTGAGTTCGCAATGGGTGCAGCTGTAAATGGTATGGCAGCACACGGTGGATTACACCCTTATGGTGCAACATTCTTTGTATTTAGTGACTACTTAAAACCAGCGTTGCGCTTATCAGCTATCATGGGATTAAATTCAACATTCATCTTCACACATGATTCAATCGCTGTAGGTGAAGATGGACCTACTCATGAGCCAATTGAACAATTAGCGGGCTTAAGATCAATACCAAATATGAATGTCATTCGTCCAGCTGATGGAAATGAAACAAGAGTAGCTTGGGAAGTAGCTCTTGAATCAGAACAAACACCAACTTCTTTAGTATTAACTCGTCAAAATTTACCATATTTAGATGTAGATGAAGAGACAGTTGAACAAGGTGTTCGTAAAGGTGCTTATGTGGTCTTCGAAACTGAAACTAAACCTGAGTATCTATTACTTGCTACTGGTTCAGAAGTTAGCTTAGCAATTGAAGCAGCTACAGATTTAGATAAACAAGGTAAAGGTGTACGAGTAGTATCAATGCCTAACTGGTTTGCTTTTGAACAACAATCAGAAGAATATAAAGAGTCTGTAATTCCTAAAGAAATTACTAAACGTGTTGCAATTGAAATGGCATCTCCATTAGGTTGGCACAAATATGTAGGCACTGAAGGTAAAGTGATAGGTATTGACCAATTTGGTGCAAGTGCCCCTGGCGACTTAGTCGTAGAAAAATATGGTTTCACTAAAGAAAATGTATTAAATCAAATTCACACATTTTAATATTAGATAAGAAATTAGAGAACTGAGAAGGCTTTCATTGGAAAGTCTTCTTTAATTTGAATGAGCAATACAAAATAATTTTTAAGTTAACTAAAAATAAGTATTACATTCGTTTAAGTATTTGTTATGATAACAAATGGATGCAGAATTACTAACTAGCTCTTGAAAATAGAATAGTAATTTAGTAAAATTCAGTAGGATATAGAAAGTGGGTGAAACAATGGCAACATGGTTAGCAATTTTATTAATCATTGTAGCGCTTATCGGTGGACTAGTTGGTGGTTTCTTTTTAGCACGTAAATATATGATGGATTATTTGAAAAAAAACCCACCTATTAATGAAGAAATGTTACGAATGATGATGATGCAAATGGGTCAAAAACCATCGCAAAAGAAAATCAATCAAATGATGACAATGATGAATAAAAACATGGATCAAAACATGAAAAGTTCAAAAAAATAATTTTTAAATGGATTGTAGTACCTTTAAGGTTTACAATCCTTTATTTTTGTAGTAAAACAACTTTAGTATTATTAAAAAAGAAAAATATTTAATAATCTAAATAACTTACAATGAGTAATAAAGAGTAAGAGTTTATGAATATATAAGAAGGTGTAACGTTGGCGTATTTAATTTTTTCTATTGTATTTGCTTTATTTATGGGTATAGTAGTAATTTTTATTCGAATGAAAGCTCAAAACTTTCCTGTTAATGAAAAGAAAATTATATTACCACCATTTTTCATGGCTACAGGCGCATTGATGTATGTGATTCCGTACTTTAGATTGACTGGTACTGAAATTTTAGAGTCGATTATTCTAGGTGTCTTATTCTCATCTGTTCTTATATGGACAAGTCACTTTGAGGTACATGGTACTGAAATTTATATGAAGCGCTCAAAAGCATTTCCAATCATTTTAATTTCCTTATTAATTATACGCACTTTAATTAAAATATTTATCAGTAGTAAAATTGATCCTGGTGAAATTGGCGGCATGTTCTTCTTACTTGCGTTTAGCATGATTGTTCCTTGGAGATTAGCAATGTTATATAAATATAAAAAGTTGAAAAGGTCAACTGTCAAATAATTGAATAATGATTTAAAAAATGATGTATTTTAAATTACTTTGAAAATTTTAGTAGAGCCTGGGACATAAATTAATATCTCAGGCTATAATTACATATTGGAAGTAGTTGAATGAATTAAAAACATACTTGTAACAAGCTTTTTTAATTCGATTCAACCTTGCCGGGCTGAGCGGGGTCCCAACAAAGAGAATTTCCAAATAAGAAATTTTACAAGTAATACAAGTTGGGGTTAGGGCCCTAACGAAGAGAATTTCCAAATAAGAAATTTTACAAGTAATGCAAGTTGGGGTTGGGGCCCCAACAAAGAGAATTTCAAAATAAGAAATTCTACAAGCAGAGCATGTTGGGGTTATTAATAGCTGCTCAATAACATAGGTGGGACAATGAATTTAAATTAATCATTTGTTCCATCTTTTTTAGTTTGAACAATAGTGTGATTCAAGATATAATATACACGAACAAATGTTCTAAAGGGAGGTCATTATGAAGGTTATTCACACTGCTGATTGGCATTTAGGTAAGATTTTAAATGGTAAGCAATTTTTAGAAGATCAACATTACATATTGAACAAATTTATTGATAATTTGAAGGAAGAGAAACCAGATGTTCTGGTTATTTCGGGTGATATATATGATACGTCTTATCCTAGTAAGGAGACCATTAGACTTTTTGAAGAAACGATTAAAACTATAAATGTAAATATGAAAATTCCTACAATTATAACCAATGGAAATCATGATGGTAGAGAAAGATTAAATTATGGGTCAACATGGTTTGAGTTTTCACAATTATATATTAGAACGCAACTAGAATTAATGTCTACACCTATAACTATTAATAATATTAACTTTTACACACTTCCTTTTGCCACTATTAGTGAAATTAAGGCTTACTTTAATGATGATGATATCAAGACATATGAGCAAGCAACTCAAAAGTGTATTAACCACATTTCGAAGATTATAGACCCTAATCAAATCAATATTTTAATTGGCCATTTAACCATAAAAGGTGGTAAAACATCAGAATCTGAAAGGCCACTTACAATTGGAACCGTTGAAAGTGTAGAAAGCGCTAACTTCCAAATTTTTGACAAAGTACTATTAGGACATCTTCATCATCCATTTAGTATTACAGATAATATTGTTGATTACAGTGGTTCGTTATTACAATACTCATTTTCTGAAGTGAACCAGGCCAAAGGATACAAAAAATTAATGATTAGTTCAAAAAATGACATAAATATTAAGTTTGTACAATTAAAACCTTTAAGAGAGTTAGAGCAAATTGAAGGTGACTACTCGTCTGTTATACAAGGTGACGTTCCTGTGAAAAATAAGGACAATTATTTTCACTTCAAACTTAAAAATATGTCTCATGTCACGGACCCTATCATCCACCTTAAACAGATATATCCAAATACACTTTCGCTTAGTAATATCACTTTTGAAAATCATAATAAATCAACGTACGCAGATTTTAAAACTACAGATGATCCTACAATAATTAAAAATTTCTACAAAACAATTACAGATGAAGATTTAACAAATTATCAAGAGAAGAAAATACATCAATTATTAAATCAAGTTATCAATAGGGAGGATTAAATAATTGAGACCAACTAAATTAATACTTAATAATTTTGGACCTTTCATACATGAAGTTATTGATTTTGAACAAATAAATAATGAACAGTTATTTTTAATTAGTGGAAAAACTGGTTCGGGAAAAACTATGTTATTTGATGGCATTGTTTATGCTCTATTTGGTAAGGCTTCTACAGAAGGTAGAAATGAGGGAGAATTACGAAGTCATTTTGCTGATGGTAAATCTCCGATGAGTGTAGAATATGAATTTAAAATTAAAGATAAAAAATTTAAAATATCTAGACAGGCTGGATTTATTAAAGAGGGGAATATTTCTTTAACACCTGGTAAACTTGATGTTTTTGAATTTGATGAAGAAAGTCAGCTTTACGAACTACGAGAGAGTAAAATCAGCTCTGGTAATGGTTTTATCAAAGATTTGTTAGGTATCAACGCTGAACAATTCAGACAATTATTCATATTACCTCAAGGAGAATTTAAGAAATTTTTAGTATCTAATAGTTCCGATAAGCAAAGTATTTTAAGAACATTATTCAATAGTATCCGTTTTGAAGAGATGCAAAATTTATTGTTAAATCAAGTTAAAGACGAGAAGAAGCAAATAGAATCACGTTATAGTCAGATTCAAATACTTTGGGAAGATATTGAAACATTTGAGAATGATGAATTAATTCAATTTAAATCTTTGAATAGTATGCAAACCAAAGACATTATTAATGCAATACCTCAGTTCGAACAAGTAGGTCAACACTTAAATGAAAAATATGAACAATTAAAATCTGAACATCATGATGCGCTTGAAGCTATTAAAAGAAAAATTGAAGAAAACAATAAATTAATAGAATCACTTAAAGAACTTGATCGAAATAAAAATAAGAAAGTTCAACTAGAAAAAAACAAAGTTAGTATTGAAAAATTAAAAGCTGAATTACGTAAAATTATGGAAATTAAACCCTTGAGTCAATTGTATAATCAAAGAAACGCAAAAGAACAAAAATATGAAAATACTAAGGTTAAGCTAAATTCTATTCTTGAAGAGTTACATAAACTTAATGATAAATTAGAGAAATTTAAGAAAGAAAAAGAAATTTTAAATGAACAATCAGAAGATATTAACATTAAGTCTGTATATATTGATAAAACTAAACAGTTTTATACAAACATAAATAAGTATTATGAAGCCTTTAACGAAATTAAACAAAATGAAACATACTTAAAAGAGAATAATCAAAAGCAAGAAGAAAATAAGAATTTAATTGATAAATTGAATAATGATATAGCTAAAATAGATGTAAATAACGAGAATATTGACGAAATAACACAGGAGATATTCCAATTAAAAAACACTTTTGATAAAAAAGTGACTTTGAGAGAAAACAAGAAAAAATACCAATCTTTAAGTCAAAAATACAACGAAACAGAGAAAAGTATTAAAAAGACTAAAGAACAAATTTCAGATTTAAAACTTCAATTAGAAAATATAGACAAGTCAAATATTGATTTAAATGATAAACAAACATTTATTCAAGAAATTCAAAATGCACTTCATGTTGGAGATACATGTCCTATATGTGGTAATGAAATTGAGTCTCTCAATGAACATATTAATTTTGATGAAATTGCTAAGAATCAAAATTTAATAAAAGAAGTTAATAATCAGTTAAATAAAAAAATAAATGAGTTAACTAAACTTGAAACCACTTCTGATTATATTAGTAATCAAATGAGTGAGTTAGAAATAAGTGATGATGAAATTAGTGATATCGACGAAATAGAACAACAATTAAAAACTAAAAATAAGGAAAAAGAAAAACTACAAATTCAAATTAAGCAACGTGAAAAGTTTAAAAGTACACTAGATAAGCATAAAGATATTAATCATAGCTTGCAAATTAAGCATGAAAAACTTTTATCATTGAAGCATCAATTTGAAACACTAATAAAAGAATTTAAAAGTTACACTAATTATGATGAAACTAATAAATTTGAACAGTGCTTTAAGCAATATGAACAAATAGTAACTGATTATGTATCTAAGAACGAAGTATTAGAGAAAGAAATAAATCAAACAAAACAACAAATTGAAATCGAAACAAATAATCTAAACAATAATCAATTAGTTATTAAAGAACTTGAACAAGAAATTAGTGGTCATAGCGATGAAATTAATCAAGAAATGAAGCGAATTGGACTAAATTCATACAAAGATGTTGAAATTTTATTATCTAAGTTAGACAACAAAGAGCAAATTGAAATGAAAATTCAGCAATATGAGCATGATCATCAAAAACTTACTTTAGAGATTGAACGACTATCTCAACTTACAAAAGACAATAAACCTGAATCGGTTGAAAAATTGGAAGCTACAAAAACTGAAATTGAATCCAACTATAATAAGTTTGTTGAAGCGAGTGCTACAATTCAATATCAAGTACAGAAAAATAAAGACAAATTTAATAGTATAATGGATCATATAAATTATTTAGAGAAAGAATTAAAAGAACAACAAGAAATCTTTGAATTATCAGAGGTACTATCAGGAAAAAATAATAAAAAATTGACGCTTGAAAACTATGTGCTTGTTTATTACTTAGAACGAATCATCCATCAAGCAAATATTCGTTTAGAACGTATGAGTGGGGAAAGATATCAGCTAAAAAGAAGAGAATCTATATCTCATGGTTATAGTGGTTTAGAAATTGAAGTGTTTGATTTTCATTCAAATAAATCTAGACATATTAGTTCATTATCAGGTGGTGAAACGTTCCAAGCATCTCTAGCTTTAGCACTAGGATTGAGTGAAGTGGTTCAACAAGAATCTGGTGGTATTACCCTTGAGTCGATGTTTATAGATGAAGGCTTTGGTACGTTAGATCAAGAAACATTAGAAACTGCTCTAGATACTTTGGTTAAATTAAAAACTTCAGGCAGGATGGTTGGTATCATATCTCACGTTAGTGAACTTAAACAACGCATTCCATTAATACTTGAGGTAACATCGAATCAATATCAAAGTCAAACTCGATTTAAGTGGAACTAAAAAAAGACCATATGGCAAAATTAATACAATATTGCCATACGGTCTTAAATTATGATTATTTAGCTCTTAACAAATCGCGGATTTCTGTTAATAAAACAGTATTTTCTTCGATTTCTTCTTCAGGCTCATCTTTCTTCACTAAAGTATTTGCGATTTTAACAAATATAAATAGTGCGATTGCTACAATTATAAAATCAATAATTGATTGGATAAATAGGCCATATTTAATTCCCCAGAATTCCCAATCTTTAGCAAAATCGACAGAACCGAAAATTTTACCAATTAATGGCATGATAATGTATGTAACTAATGATGTAACAATTTTATTGAATGCTGCACCCATAACTACAGCGATTGCTAAATCTAGCACGTTACCTTTAAGAGCAAACTCTTTAAATTCTTTAAACATAATTCAATACCCCTCACTTAAGAATAAAATATATTATACAACATATAAATATTTTAGTAAATGTTTAATTTAAAAGAAATTTGATATTGTATAAAGGCTTTGTTATCCTTTAATATATCGTCTTAAATTACTTCAATAGTTATTTCAAACTAATTTTTAAATTTAATATGGGAAAGGAGTAAGTAAATTATGAATTCTTCTTCTGAAGAAACAAAACAAAACAAGAAGTTTTCATCGGTTTTTATTTACAGTGCTATCGTAGTAGCCATTGTTGTATTAATCGGTGCATTTTTACCTGAGCAATTTGGTAAAATTACAGGCGACATCAGTAGTTGGATTACTGAAAAGCTTGGCTGGTATTACTTGATTTTGACTACTGTAATAGTGTTCTTTTGTATCTTTTTAATTTTTAGTCCAATCGGTAAACTTAAACTAGGTAAACCTAATGATAAACCTGAATTTAATACTGTTTCATGGTTTGCGATGTTATTTAGTGCCGGTATGGGAATAGGTTTAGTGTTCTACGGTGCAGCTGAACCTATGGCACATTTTGCCTCACCACCTAATGCTGATCCTAAAACTACTGAAGCATATACAGAAGCATTACGTTCTACATTTTTCCACTGGGGATTCCATGCTTGGGCTGTATATGGTGTAGTTGCATTAGCTTTAGCTTACGCTCAATTTAGAAAAAATGAACCAGGTTTAATTTCACGTACACTACGCCCTATTTTAGGTGACAAAGTGGAAGGACCTATAGGAACAATTATTGACGTTCTTTCAGTATTTGCGACTGTTGTAGGTGTAGCCGTTTCACTTGGTATGGGTGCGTTACAAATTAATGGTGGACTTCATTACTTATTTGGTGTTCCAAATAATGTATGGGTTCAATCTATTATAATTGGCGTAGTTACAATATTATTTATTGCTAGTGCATGGTCTGGTTTAAGTAAAGGCATTCAATATTTAAGTAACTTAAATATTGGTTTAGGTACTGTTTTAATGATTATTGCTTTAATTATTGGACCTACTGTACTTATTTTAAATATGTTTACTAGTTCAACTGGTAGCTTATTAAATACATTCTTATTCAACAGTTTTGACACTGCAGCTTTAAATGGTCAAAAACGTGAATGGATGTCTTCATGGACCCTTTATTATTGGGGTTGGTGGTTAAGTTGGAGTCCATTCGTAGGTGTATTTATTGCACGTGTGTCTAAAGGACGTTCAATTCGTGAATTTATCTCAGGTGTTTTACTAGTACCAGCAATCGTAAGTTTCTTATGGTTCAGTGTATTTGGTGTGTTAGGTATCGAAACAGGTAAAAAACACCCTGAATTATTTAAAATGACACCTGAAACTCAGTTGTTCGGTGTATTCCACCACGTTCCATTAGGAATGGCATTATCACTTATAGCATTAGTACTAATTGCTTCATTCTTTATCACATCTGCCGATTCAGCTACATTTGTGTTGGGTATGCAAACAACATTTGGTTCTCTTGAACCTTCTAGAGCTGTAAAAGTAACATGGGGTGTTTCTCAATCATTAATCGCATTCATCTTATTACTAGCAGGTGGCGGAAACGGTGCTGACGCATTAAATGCTATTCAAAGTGCGGCAATTATAAGTGCGTTCCCATTCTCCTTTGTAGTTATAATGATGATGATTAGTTTCTATAAAGATGCAAACCAAGAACGTAAATTCTTGGGATTAACACTTCAACCAAACAAACATAGACTTCAAGATTATGTTAAATATCAACAACAAGATTATGAATCTGATATTTTAGAAAAGCGTGAATCAAGAAGAAACGCTGAAAAATAATATGAAGTCATCATAATAACATTATTGCCCTTAAGTGCTTTTATAAGTACTTGAGGGTTTTTTATGAATTTTAAAGAGACCATATTATATATTAATGAAAATCATTCTCAATTAATAATATTTACTTATAGTGGTAAGTGCATATGATAAGAATAACTTATATATACTGATTATAAATGCGAAAGCTAAATCACGTGAAATGTAGGTATATACAGTTGTTTTGAAAAACATATAATTATACAATTTATTTAAAGGCATATAAATATGAATTTTAATATTCAAGGGGGATATATAAATGACTTCTAACATTAAGCAACAAGCTAAAAAGACATTTGAAGCAAATGGCCAGTCATATACGTACTATGATTTAAAAAGTTTAGAAGAACAAGGTTTAACAAAAATAAGTAAATTACCTTACTCAATTCGTGTTTTATTAGAATCAGTATTAAGACAAGAAGATGAATTTGTCATTACTGATGAACATATTAAAGCGTTGGGTAACTTTGGCAATGAAGGAAATGAAGGTGAAGTACCTTTCAAACCATCTCGTGTTATTCTGCAAGACTTCACAGGTGTTCCTGCAGTTGTTGATTTAGCATCATTACGTAAAGCAATGAACGATGTTGGTGGGGATATTAATAAAATCAACCCAGAAGTGCCAGTTGACTTAGTCATTGACCACTCTGTTCAAGTTGATAGCTATGCTAATCCAGATGCATTAGAAAGAAATATGAAATTAGAATTCGAACGTAATTATGAGCGTTATCAATTTTTAAATTGGGCGACTAAAGCATTTGATAACTATAATGCTGTTCCCCCTGCAACTGGTATTGTTCACCAAGTAAACTTAGAATATCTTGCAAATGTTGTACACGTTCGCGATGTTGATGGAGAACAGACGGCATTTCCTGACACACTTGTAGGAACTGACTCTCATACTACAATGATCAATGGTATTGGTGTACTAGGTTGGGGTGTTGGTGGTATTGAAGCTGAAGCGGGTATGCTAGGACAACCTTCTTACTTCCCAATCCCTGAAGTAATTGGTGTTCGATTAACTAATTCATTACCACAAGGTTCAACAGCTACTGATTTAGCATTACGTGTGACTCAAGAACTACGTAAAAAAGGTGTAGTTGGCAAATTTGTTGAATTCTTCGGTCCTGGTGTAACTGACTTACCATTAGCAGATCGTGCAACAATCGCTAACATGGCGCCCGAATATGGTGCAACTTGTGGTTTCTTCCCAGTTGATGAAGAATCTCTTAAATATATGAGATTAACTGGACGTAAAGAAGAGCATGTTGAATTAGTTAAAGCTTATTTAGAACAAAATAATATGTTCTTCACTGTAGATAAAGAAGACCCTGAATATACGGATGTCATCGACTTAGATTTATCTACTGTTGAAGCTTCATTATCAGGTCCAAAACGTCCACAAGATTTAATTTTCTTAAGTGATATGAAGAAAGAATTTGAAAAATCTGTTACAACACCTGCTGGTAACCAAGGACATGGACTAGATAAAAGTGAATTTGATAAAAAAGCAAATATTAATTTTGCTGATGGTTCAACTGCAACAATGAAAACAGGTGATATTGCTATCGCAGCAATCACATCATGTACAAATACATCTAACCCATATGTTATGTTAGGTGCAGGATTAGTTGCTAAAAAAGCCGTTGAAAAAGGTCTTAAAGTTCCTGAATTTGTTAAAACTTCATTAGCACCAGGTTCAAAAGTTGTAACTGGATACTTAAGAGATTCAGGTCTTCAAGAATATTTAGATGACTTAGGATTTAACTTAGTTGGTTACGGCTGTACAACATGTATTGGTAACTCTGGTCCATTATTACCTGAAATCGAAAAAGCAGTGGCTGAAAAAGATTTACTAGTTACATCAGTATTATCTGGTAACCGTAACTTTGAAGGTCGTATCCATCCATTAGTTAAAGCAAACTATTTAGCCTCTCCTCAATTAGTAGTAGCTTATGCATTAGCTGGTACAGTTGATATTGATTTACAAAATGAGCCAATTGGAAAAGGTAAAGACGGTCAAAATGTTTACTTAAACGATATCTGGCCAACAATTCAAGAGGTTGCAGATACTGTAGATAGTGTTGTAACACCTGAACTATTCCTAGAAGAATATAAAAACGTGTATAATAACAATGAAATGTGGAATGAAATAGATGTAACAGATGCACCATTATATGACTTTGATCCTAATTCAACATATATCCAAAATCCATCATTCTTCCAAGGTTTATCAAAAGAGCCTGGTACAATTGAACCACTTAAAGATTTAAGAGTTATGGGTAAATTTGGCGATTCTGTTACGACTGACCATATTTCTCCAGCCGGTGCAATCGGTAAAGACACACCAGCTGGTAAATATTTATTAGATCATGATGTATCTATTAGAAACTTTAACTCTTACGGTTCTCGACGTGGTAACCATGAAGTAATGGTAAGAGGTACATTTGCTAATATTCGTATTAAAAACCAATTAGCGCCAGGTACTGAAGGTGGATTCACTACTTACTGGCCTACAGATGAAGTAATGCCTATATATGATGCAGCGATGAAATATAAAGAAGACGGTACTGGTTTAGCTGTTTTAGCAGGAAACGACTACGGTATGGGTTCTTCTCGTGACTGGGCTGCAAAAGGTACAAACTTATTAGGTGTGAAAACTGTTATCGCTCAAAGCTATGAACGTATTCACCGTTCTAACTTAGTTATGATGGGTGTTTTACCATTACAATTTAAAGATGGTGAATCAGCAGAATCATTAGGATTAGATGGAAAAGAAGCTATCTCTGTTGATATTGACGAAACAGTAAGTCCACGTGATACTGTGAAAGTACATGCTAAAAAAGAAAATGGTGAAGTCGTTGATTTTGAAGCAATTGTACGATTTGATTCACTAGTTGAATTAGATTACTATCGTCATGGTGGTATTTTACAAATGGTTCTAAGAAATAAATTAGCGCAATAATATATGAACTTTAAAGCCATGCTGACTTTATGTTGGCATGGCTTTTTTATGTTAATATGAAATATGAATGATTTTGGAAAAGAGGTACTTAAGAATGATATACAGTATGACTGAAATTGAAGCTAGATATCAAGAAACAGATAAAATGGGTGTGATTTATCATGGTAATTATGCAACATGGTTTGAGGTTGCACGAACAGATTATATCCGAAAGTTGGGTTTTAGTTATGCAGATATGGAAAAAGAGGGCATCATTTCTCCAGTTGTAGACCTTCAAATAAAATATAGAAAATCAATTTTTTATCCTGAAAAAGTGACAATCAAAACATGGGTTGAGCAATATTCAAGACTTAAATCAGTTTATTGTTATGAAGTATATAATGAGAATGGAGAACTTGCCACAACTGGTTCAACTCAATTAATTTGTATGAAATCAAGTAATTTTCAACCAATTAGATTAGACCGTTACTTCCCAGAATGGCATAAGGTTTATAGTCATGTAGATAAATTAAATCAAGATGGAAAAGATTTTGAAGTGACACAATCAAGCGACCTTGAAATATAGATGATATACAAGACTTAGGGAAAGGAATGTATTCACTTAACCCCAGCTTGCTTTGCTTGAAGAATTTCAGAACGAAATTCTCTATGCGGGGGCCGACTATCATTTACCTTACCTTTAAAATTTTTATTGTAATTTCATGCGTTTAGATTTATCACTAATATGTATTAAAAAAAGGCTCTACGTCAAATCGGACTGATGAGT
>NZ_KV792230.1:0-42683 GCF_001808125.1 Staphylococcus sp. HMSC14D10
GATAACAACAAATAAAAGTGTAATAGCTTTACGAAGAGAAAGCGTTTGAAGCTGATGAATTGAAAAAATTGAGAAGGGAGTTTAGTTGAGCTAAAAAAGCAAGCAATTTTAGAAAATGAAGAAAGGTGCGAGCGCTTGACTCGAAGTGAAGTAAGTTTCTTAGCGCCATGGTAGCAGATTTACGTTCCGCTAGAGTAGGACGTTGCCAGGCAAATTAAAGAAAACACTCCCATCTCAAGGAATGGGAGTATTTAATATTCAAATTAAAAGTGAGTATAACATTTTATTCTCATTGATATAAATATTTGATGGATCAAAATCATGAACATTAATTTTTAGTTGGTTAAGGTCATCATGATTCTTAAGTTGAATACCGATAATGACAGTACCAGTGTTTTGAGAAGTTTTCTTTAAATATTCAAACTTAGTAATATCATCCTGAGGTCCTAATACATCGTTAACAAATTCCTTTAATGCACCAGGACGTTGAGGAAAGTTAAGAATAAAGTAATGTTTCATCTCCTCGTAAAGTAATGAACGTTCTTCAATTTCTTTCATTCGATTAATATCGTTATTACCACCACTAACTACACATACTACTGTCTTACCTTTAATTTTTTCCTTATAGTGCTCTAATGCTGAAACACTTAATGCACCTGCTGGTTCAGCAACTATGGCTTGTTTAGAGTACATATCTAAAATAGTTGAACAAACAGCACCTTCATCTACTTGAATATAATCGTCTACAAATTTTTTAGCTATATCATAAGTGATATCACCAACTCGTGCCACAGAAGCACCATCTACAAACTTGTCAATATGATCAAGTGTCACTATTTTGTTTTGGACAACAACTGATTCATACATGCTACTAGCGCCAGAGGGTTCGACACCAATAATTTTAGTTTGTGGACTATATTGATTCATATAAATACTAATACCTGAAATCAAACCTCCACCACCAATAGCAGCAAATAGATAATCGAACGTAATTGAATCATTACTTGATTGATTCAAAATTTCTTTTGCTAATGTTCCTTGTCCAGCTATTGTATCTACATTATTAAAAGGGTCGATAAAAGTCATGTGATTTTGTTCAGTATAAATTAAAGCTTCTTTTAAGCAATCATCAAAAGTATCTCCAGTTAATATGATTTTAACGTTTTTAGAACCAAAAAATTTAACTTGATTAACCTTTTGAAGAGGTGTGGTAACAGGCATGAAAATCACGGCTTTTAAATTTAATGCTTTAGCAGTATAAGCAACACCTTGAGCATGATTTCCAGCACTTGCGCATGTAATGCCTTTTTCTTTAGCTTCACTTGTTAGAACAGAAATTGCATTATATGCACCTCTAAGTTTGAAAGAGCGAACCCATTGTAGGTCTTCTCTTTTTAAATACACATTACAGTCATATTTTTGAGAAAGATAGAGATCGAATTGTAAAGGTGTCTCTTTAACAACATCTTTTATTCTTAAGTATGCATTTTCTACATCTTTAGCATTTAAAGTTGTCTTCACAGTCATTTTATCTCAACCTTTATTCTTATTTTCATATTGTTCTATTAAACCTTCATATTCTAATGTTAGGGCTATATCATCTAAACCATTAACTAATTTATGTTTCCATGTTTCATCAATTTGAAAGTTAAATGATTTATCATTAGCTGAAACAGTTTGATTTGGTAAATCAATGGTAATTTCTTTTTGATTAGCTAAATATTTTCTCTCGTTTTCACCTAAAGTAATAGGTAACATGCCATTTTTTGTACAATTCATAAAGAATATGTCACTAAAGCTACCAGCTATAATAATATTGAATCCATAATCTTTTAAAGCCCACGCAGCATGTTCACGACTTGAACCACAACCAAAATTGTCACCAGTGATCAAAATAGTAGCACCAGAGTATTCAGGTTTATTCGGATTAAAATCTGGATTATTTGTACCATCAGGTAGGTATCTCCATTCGTCAAATGCAAAAGGACCGAAACCACTTTTAGTTATTCGTTTAAGATGTACTTTGGGAATAATTTGGTCAGTATCAATATTGTCATTAAACAATGGTACAACTTTTCCTGTATAGGTTGTAATAGGTTGGATATCCATTACTAAACAACCACCTTTCTAACATCTACGAATCTACCTTTAATAGCCGCTGCAGCAGCCATAGCAGGGGACACTAGATGCGTTCTAGCGCCTTTACCTTGTCTTCCTTCAAAGTTACGATTGCTCGTAGAGGCACAATGTATGCCTTCAGGTACTTGATCAGGATTCATACCTAAACACATTGAACAACCTGGTTCTCTCCATTGAAATCCTGCATCTTTAAATATTTTGTCCAAACCCAATGCTTCAGCTTCTTTTTTAACTGAGCGAGAGCCAGGTACAACGATTGCAGTTATTTTTGGATGGACTTGTTTACCCTTAACGATTCGACTAGCTTCTACTAAGTCTGATAATCTTGCATTGGTACAAGAACCTAAGAACACATAACCTAAATCAATATCTTCAGCTTTTTGGCCTGGTTTTAAGCCCATATATTGATAAGCGCGTTCATCATTAATATTTTTAATTTTGGGGAAAGGTGTATTAAAACTAACACCCATTTCAGGATTTGTTCCCCATGTAACTTGAGGTTCTAAATCTGTAACTTCAAGTTTGATAACTTTATCAAATTTAGCATCGACATCAGTATATAATTGACGCCAATCATTGATAGAACGGTCAAAATTTTGAGCATATTTTCTGCCTTTGACATAAGCAAATGTCGTTTCATCTGGTTGCATCAATCCATATTTAGCACCAGCTTCAATAGCCATGTTGCAGATAGTCATTCTAGCTTCCATAGACAGAGATTTAATCGTTTCACCTGTAAATTCAATAGCGTACCCAGTACCAAAATCCACACCATATTGACTAATAAGATACAAGATAATATCTTTCGCATAGACGCCTTTTGGTAATTGACCTGTAACGTCTATCTTTAAATTTTTAGGTTTAGTTTGCCAAAGTGTTTGAGTAGCAAATACATGTTCAACTTCACTTGTCCCAATACCAAATGCAATTGCACCAAAGGCCCCATGCGTGGCAGTATGTGAATCACCACAAACGATTGTTTTTCCGGGTTGAGTGAGACCTGTTTCTGGACCTACCATGTGAACAATACCTTGTTCATCAGAACCCATATCAAATAATTGAACACCAAATTCTTTTGCATTCTTTTGAAGAGTGGTAATTTGTTTGTTCGCAATTTCATCTTTAATATTAAAAATATCTATTGTAGGAACATTATGATCTAAAGTTGCAAATGTTAAATCAGGACGTCTCAATTTACGATTTTGAAGTCTTAAACCTTCGAAAGCTTGTGGAGAAGTCACTTCATGAATTAAGTGTAAATCAATATATAATAATTGAGGTTCACCTTCATTCCCGGTTAAAACATGTTTATTCCAAACTTTATCGAATAACGTTTGTCCCATAAAAGCATTCCCCCTTATTAATAATTCTTTTTTAATTCATTGAATATATCTGATGTAGTATAGTGCCCATTTAAATCTTTAGTTGTTTTACCTTCTTTAATAAGTTGATATACATCCTGTTCTAGTTCAGACGCCGCATCATCAAAGTTAAAACTTTCACGTAAACACATTGCTAATGAGAGTATCATACCAAATGGGTTAGCTAGATTTTGATTTGCAATGTCGGGTGCTGAACCATGTATAGGTTCATAAAGTCTTGGTCCTTCTAAACTAAAACTTGCAGAAGGTGATAAACCTAATGAACCTGGAATGGTAGAAGCTTCATCACTTAAAATATCTCCAAATAGATTTTCAGTAACAATGACATCAAAATTAGTAGGTTGGAAAATTAACTGCATGCTACAAGCATCAACTAGTAAATGATTCACTTTAACATCAGGAAATTCATGACTAATTTCATTAATAGTTTGACGCCAAAGTTTACTTGTAGCTAACACATTTTCTTTATCAACTGATGTTAATTTTTTCTTTCTTTGAGATGCTAATTCAAAAGCTACCCTTGCAATACGTTCAATTTCCTTTTTAGTATAAGTTAATGAGTCTAGTGCACTTTGATTATCAATATGCCGTGGTTCACCAAAATATAAGCCACTAGTTAATTCTCTCACTATGATAAAATCCGTTCCTTTGACACGTGATTCTCTAATTGGAGAAAAATGACTTGTACCTTCAGTAACTTTAGTAGGTCGTATATTGGCGAACAAACCTAGAGATTTACGTAATGCTAATAATCCTTGCTCAGGTCTATTATTAGGATCAGTCCATTGAGGACCACCTACAGCACCCAATAAAATTGCGTCAGCATTTTTACAAGCATTTAAAGTATCATCAGGAAGGGGAACACCATGCGAATCTATGGCTGCACCTCCAAAATCATAAGACGTTAATTGATAATCAAATTTATATTTTTTACTGATTAGTTCTAATAATTCTAACGTACCACTTAAGATTTCTGGTCCTATTCCATCACCAGGCAAAGCTACAATATTATAAGTCATTACAGATTACCTTCCTTTTTGTGAATTTCACTAGCGTATTTAGCATGTGCTTCTACATATGCTTTGCAAGAGGCATATAACACATCATAATCAATACCAATACCATTAACAGGTTGACCTTCAATAGTTAATGAAACATGTACTTCTGCTTGAGCGTCGGTACCTTCAGTGACAGAATCAATACGGTAATCAATGAGTTCACTTTTATGTTTAAAAATTCGATCAACTGCATTATATATAGCCACAATTGAACCAGTTCCTATACTTGAATCTTGATAAATATTACCATTTTTATCTTTTATAACGACAACAGCACTTTGTAAACCATTGGAAACAAACTGCAATTGAAGCGTATCAACTTGATAAATTGCATTTTGCTCATGTTCAGTACCTTGGATAATCGCATGTATATCTCGATCAGTTACACTTTTCTTTTTATCGGCAATGGCTTTGAATTGTTTAAATAATTCAGCCTGATTTTGTGGTTCAATATCGTATCCTAAAGATTTCAATTTTTCAGCAAAAGCGTGTTTACCTGATAGCTTACCAAGAGGTAAATCATTTTTACTTATACCAACAAGTTGTGGCGTCATGATTTCATAAGTTTCTGGATTTTTTAAAACACCATCTTGGTGAATGCCAGACTCATGACTAAAAGCATTTTGACCAACAATGGCTTTATTTCTAGGAACGCGTATGCCAGCATAACGAGATATAATATCAGAAGTATTTTTTGTTTCTGATAGTTTCAATCGTGTTTCATTGCCATAGTGATCTTTACGGACATACAGTGCTAAAGCTAATTCTTCTATAGCAGTATTGCCTGCTCGTTCACCGATGCCATTTACTGTTCCTTCGATTCGTGTGGCACCATTTTCAATAGCAGCCAGACTATTAGCAACTGCCATTCCTAAATCATCATGACAATGTGCACTATAAGTAATGTTTTGTTTAGAGTTAATGTTCTCAATCAAGGTTTTAAAAATTCGACCATATTCATTTGGATAACTATAACCGACTGTATCTGGGATATTAATGATTGTAGCACCACAGTCTACTGCCATCTGTACGCATTTTATTAAGAAATCTGTATCAGTTCTTGTGGCATCCTCAGGTGAAAATTGAACGACATCAAAGTATTGTTTGGCGTAACTGACGTGCGCTTTAATTGATTCCAAAACCTGTTGTTGAGTCATTTTGAGTTTATGTGTTAAGTGAATAGGTGAAGTTGCTATAAAAACGTGAATAACTGGTTTTACAGCATCTTTTGTAGCTTCATAAACAGCATCGATATCTGATTTTTTACAGCGTGCTAAACCACATACAGCTGTTTTAGTTAAAGTATTTGATATAGCTTGAACAGACTTAAAGCTACCAGCACTTGAAGCGGGAAAACCTGCTTCAAGTATATCCACACCCCACGTTTCTAACTGTTTGGCAATCTTTAATCGCTCATCAAAAGAAAAGTTAACTCCAGGTGTTTGTTCACCGTCTCTTAATGTTGTATCAAAAATTTGAATATGGCTTTCCATCGTTAACAACCCCTTAGATTTTATTTTTGAATACTTTTAGATTTAATGAATGGCATCATTTTTCTTAATTCACGACCAACTGCTTCAATTTCATGACCGTGTTGTTGTTCACGTAATTTATAGAATTCTTTAAAGCCATTTTCATTGTCTTTAACAAAGCTATTTGCAAAATTACCATTTTGAATATCTTTTAATACTGCTTTCATATTGTCTTTAACATCAGGAGTGATGACTCTAGGTCCTGAAACATAGTCACCATACTCTGCTGTGTTAGAAATTGAGTAACGAACGTTCTCCATACCGCCTTCATACATTAAATCAACAATTAACTTCATTTCATGTAATACTTCGAAATATGCTAATTCTTTTTGATAGCCCGCTTCAACTAAAGTTTCAAAGCCACTTTGGATTAATTTATGAATACCACCACAAAGTACTGCTTGCTCACCGAATAAATCTGTTTCAGTTTCTTCTTTAAATGTTGTTTCAATTACACCTGCACGCGTAGCGCCAATACCTTTCGCATAACTTAATGAAATATCGCGTGCTTGACCAGTAGCATCTTGTTGTACACCAAATAGTGCTGGTACAGCAGTTCCTTCAACAAAGGTACGTCTTACTAAATGACCAGGTCCTTTAGGAGCTACTAAGAAGACATCAACATCTTTAGGTGGTTTGATAACTTCAAAGTGGATATTAAAACCATGCGCAAATGCTAGGGCATTTCCAGCTTCTAAGTTAGGTTCAATTTCATTTTTATAGACATTTCCTTGGATTTCATCTGGCAATAACACCATGATGACATCTGCTTGTTTAACAGCTTCTGCAACTGGATAAACATCGAAGCCATCTTCTTTAGCTTTATCAAAAGAATGACCAGGGCGAATACCAACAATAACGTCATAACCATTGTCTTTAAGGTTTTGTGCATGCGCGTGTCCTTGTGAACCGTAACCGATAATTGCAATTTTTTTACCTTGTAATGCATCTTTCTCAACAGATTGATCATAATAAACTTTAGTCATAATACATTCCTCCAAAAATTTAAATAACTTAATATTTAGAATATTCTTAAAATTTTAGATAAAGAAATTATCTAAATTATGTGATGTTAGTGGTGATTTATTTAATTATACTAGCGCATCAATGTACAGCTTATCTCAGTTCTGACTAATATCTTGAACTTTGAGTACACTGACTTGTTTTTTTAACTTCGCAATTAAAATTTTAAATATAGCTTCATCTTCAATATCTGCAGTAATTTGCATATCAGAGATACCTTTTTCTTTAGATGGTTTAACTGTTAATTCATTAATATTATATTGTAGTCTAACAAATGCACTTGTAATTCTGTTTAATGTGCTCACTTGATCGGTTACTTTTAAATGTAAAATTCGTTTCATTCTAACCCCTCCATTTCATGGTTCGCTTTGCCACTTGGAATCATAGGATTAACTGGTTCAGTAGGTGAGATTCTCACTTCGATTAGCGCAGGTCCACTATAATTAAATGCTGAATCAAGTGTTTTAGTTAGTTTATTTGGATGATCAACTAAGAAACCTTTAACACCATATGCTTCTGCCATCTTCATGAAGTCAGGTTGATCATTAAATACTGAATGAGAGAATCGGTGGTTAAAGAATTTATCTTGCCACTGTTTAACCATACCTAATGTGCCATTATTGATTAGAACGATTTTTACATTGAGTCCGTATTCAGGCAGTAACGCTATTTCCTGATTTGTCATTTGAAAACCACCATCACCAACAAAGCAAATAACTGTTTTATCGGGTTCAGCTAATTGAGCACCGATAGCTGATGGAATACCAAAGCCCATAGTACCTAAACCACCGCTAGTAACCCATTGACCATGATGTTTGAATGGATAAAATTGAGCTGCCCACATTTGATGTTGACCAACGTCAGTAGTAACTATAGCTTCACCGTTTGTAATTTTTCCTATATATTCAATAGCTTCTTGAGGTTTGCAAAATGTGGCATCAGCTTTTTTATATTTAAAAGGATGTTTGTGCTTATTCTCAATACAATGGTTAACCCAGTGTTCATGGGAAGTTTTATTTGTAAATTTTTGAGATAAAGCTTCTAGTACTTTTTTGCAGTCAGCAACTATCCCTAGGTCAGTCGAAATCACCTTGTTAATTTCTGATTCATCAATATCCACATGAACTACGGTTGCATGAGGAGCAAATTCATTAGGATTACTTGCTAATCTATCATCAAACCGACTACCTAAATTAATTAATAAATCACATTCAGTTAAAGCCATATTACTTGCATAGGAGCCATGCATACCACCCATACCTAGAAATAGTGGATTGTCATAAGGAATAGCTCCCAGACCTAAAAGTGTAGTAGCTACTGGAATTTGATGTTTGGTTACAAATTGAGTTAATAATTCATTAGATTGTGAATGATTGATGCCAGCGCCTGCTAAGATAAGTGGTTGTTTTGCATTCTCTAAATATTGAATTAATTGACTAATATCTTTATCTTTAGGATTTTCAATGACATTATATGCCGGTAAGTCCACCTCATTTACAAGTGGTGCGGATGTTTTAAGCACACCCATATCTTTAGGAAAATCTATAACTACAGGGCCTTTGCGTCCAGAATTTGCTAAGTAAAATGCTTCATGAATGATTCTTGGAATATCATTTACATTTTTAACTTGGAAATTAGCTTTTGTAATTGGTGTAGTCATAGAAAGTAAATCTGCTTCTTGAAAAGCGTCTTTACCAATTCCTGGTGTTGCTACTTGTCCAGTGAATACAACTAAAGGGAGGGAATCACAGTACGCATCTGTTATACCGGTAATAGCATTTGTAGCGCCAGGACCACTTGTTACAACCACTACACCTGTTTTGCCAGATACTCTTGCATAACCTTCTGCAGCATGAGTAGCACCTTGTTCATGTCTTGCTAAGATGTGTTTAATTTTACCATCATAGAAAGTGTCGTATAATGGTAAAACTGCGCCACCAGGATAACCGAATATGAAATCAACACCTTCATGTAATAATGCCTCTACTAAAAGTTCTGAACCGGATCTGAAATTATTATTTGCGTCTAAATCACTATCTACTTTTAGACTAGTTTGTTTTGAATAGTCCATAGCATCAGGACTTACTATGCTACTTTCCTTTTTACTTGTCATGTCGAACAACTCCTCTAGTTAGATTAGATTTTCGGGAACTTGCATAATACCACCAGTATTCGCACTAGTGACCAAAGCAGTATATCTTGCCAGATAACCTGATTTCACTTTTGCCTTAAAAGGTTGTAATGCTTCTTTACGATGATTAAGTTCTTCTTCAGTTTGATTAACATCTAAAGTTCGATTGATTAAATCAATAGTGACTTCATCGCCGTCCTTAATGAGTCCAATAGGTCCACCTGAAGCTGCTTCTGGTGAAATGTGGCCGACAGCGATACCTCTCGTTGCACCAGAGAATCTACCATCAGTTATTAATGCGACATCCTTACCTAAACCTCTACCTACAATTGAAGAAGTAGGGGCTAACATTTCAGGCATTCCTGGTCCACCTTTAGGACCTTCATATCGAATAACAACGACGTGACCTTCGCGTACGATTTTATTATCAATTGCTTCAACAGCTTCATCGTGTGAATTGAAACAAATTGCTTTACCAGTAAATGTCTTAATAGAAGGATCAACGCCACCAACTTT
Organism: Staphylococcus sp. HMSC14D10; assembly: GCF_001808125.1. Taxonomy (NCBI): domain Bacteria; kingdom Bacillati; phylum Bacillota; class Bacilli; order Caryophanales; family Staphylococcaceae; genus Staphylococcus; species Staphylococcus sp. HMSC14D10. The sequence continues at coordinate 9,782 of NZ_KV792230.1, forward strand.
AATGACAGCCCCTTTAGGCGCTATATTTCCAAATAATATTGAGAGACCACCTTGCTTATCATAAGGATCATCTAGTGAATGAATGACATCAAAATTCTTAATTTCTTTACCTTCATTATTTTCACGAAGTGTTTTTCCAGTAACTGTGAGTCTATCTGGATGTAATATTCCTTCTTTTTTCATCAATTCATTGATGATAGCTGGACAACCACCTGCTTCGTGGACATCATGCATAGAATATGAAGAACTTGGTGCAATCTTAGATAAATAAGGCGTCTTTTTAGCGATTTCATTGATACGTTCCAAATCGTAATTAATACCTGCTTCGTTTGCAATGGCTAGCGTATGTAATACCGTGTTAGTTGAACCACCCATCGCCATATCAAGTGCAAATGCATCATCGATAGCTTCTCGAGTTACGATATCAAGTGGTTTGATATCTTTTTTGATATTATCTACTAATTTAAATGCAGCTTCACGAATCATTTCTCTTCTTTGTTCGCTTACTGCTAAAGCTGTACCGTTATATGGTAGTGCCAAGCCTAACACTTCCATTAAACAATTCATTGAGTTTGCAGTAAACATTCCCGCGCAAGAACCGCAAGTAGGGCAAGCGTTTTGTTCCATATCTAAAAATGCTTCTTTGGAGAGTTTACCTTCTTTAAATGCGCCAACCGCTTCAAACATTGATGATAATGTCAAAGCTTTACCTTGCGCTGATAAACCAGCTTTCATAGGCCCACCAGAACAGAATATAGCTGGTACATTGGTTCTAACGGCAGCTAATAACATACCGGGTGTTATTTTGTCGCAATTAGGAATGTAAAATACGCCATCGAACCAGTGCGCATTAATAACGGTCTCTGCAGCATCAGCAATGATTTCTCGAGAGGGAAGTGAGTAACGCATTCCAATGTGTCCCATAGCTATACCATCATCAACACCAATAGTATTAAACTCGAAAGGTATAGCGCCTGCCTCACGAATAGCTTCTTTAGCAATGTCAGCCAATTCTCTTAAATGCACATGTCCAGGTACAATATCGATATAAGAGTTACATATTGCTACAAAAGGTTTGTTCATATCTGTAGGATTTTTAAGTGCGCCCGTGGCGTGTAAAAGACTTCGAGCAGGTGCTTGATGATCACCTTTTTTTATCATGTCACTTCTCATAAATAATTCCCCCCATAAAACACAATAAGTTTAAAACATAAAAAGACGTCCCAATTTATGATTGGGACGTCTATAAGTCCCATTCAATGAGAAATAGGACTTAAACATTTAGTAACAGATAATTACTAAAGTTCCAGTCCTTGCGAGTATAATAAAATAATTAAATTGTCAGTCGGATTATATGTTTGATTTGTCATTTTAATATACTCCTTTCTTGAATGGTTATATTAGAATAGTTAGAATTGTTTAAAAAATTCGATAAACTTAATTTACTATATCATTTTTATTAAGTCAATAGAATTTTTAAGAATTTTCTAACAACTTAATCTCATCATTCTTGTGTTGAGTATAGGGAAATTGTTTAAGGAATTTGTTATAATTAGTAAGTTAAAATTTTTATGACTTAATTTAGTTTACGAGAATAAAATAAGTTACCATAAGTTCTGAAATGGTCATGAATAATCATTTGAGTAAAAAAATTTGAAAGAGTGGGACTAATGATAAGTATTAATAATTTGGATGAATTAAATCATTTTGCAAACGTGTTAGTTCGACACTTAGAGCCTAGTGATTTAATCCTTTTAAATGGCGACCTAGGGGCAGGTAAAACTACACTAACACAATTTATAGGTAAACATTTAGGAGTTAAGCGTAATATTAATTCTCCTACTTTTAATATTATAAAATCATATAAAGGGAGTAATTTAAAATTACATCATATGGACTGTTATCGTTTGGAAGATTCAGATGAAGATCTAGGATTTGATGAATATTTTCAAGATGAAGGCATTACCATTATTGAATGGAGTCAATTTATTCAAGATTTATTACCTAAGGAACATTTAATAATCAATATAGAAACTTTATGTGAAACAAAAAGAACTATAAAATTAGAAGCCCAAGGAACCCATTATTTAAAAGTAAAGGAGGAAGTTGAAAGTGAATTTATTAATGATTGATACATCTAATCAACCGATGTCAATCGCAATCATGCAAGATGATATCGTCTTGGCAGAAACTACGTCGGAAGAAAAAAAAGATCATTCGAGTCAACTTATGCCTGGTATTCAGCACTTATTTGAAGAAGCAAAAATTGAAAAAAATGCTATTGATGGGATTGTAGTTGCTAAGGGTCCAGGTTCCTATACTGGAGTTAGAATTGGCGTAACCACCGCTAAAACATTGGCCTATGCATTGAACACTAAATTATATGGTGTATCATCTTTAGCAGCATTAGCTGCAACAGTGGAGAATGATGAACAAAAATTATTAGTTCCAATCATTGATGCGCGTCGTGAAGCGGTATACACTGGTGTTTATCAAAACGTTAATGGAAATATAACAACTATTTTAGAAGATCAATATTTACCTATTGAAGAATTAAAAAAGCAATTAACTAAAATGAACCAACCATTTCTTTATGTTGGTAGAGATGCTGATAAGTTATCCGAACAACTTGGTGGAGAAATAAAAAATAATTTACCTCATGCTCCAACTATGAAACAACTCATAACTAAAAGTGAACCGATTCATACATTTGTTCCTAATTATATTAAATTATCAGAGGCTGAAAGAAATTGGCTAAACCAACAGAAGCAGAATTAACAATTAGAGCAATGCAAGTAGATGATGTCCCCAGTGTATTCGATATAGAACGAGATAGTTTCAATGATAGTTCGTGGACAATTGATGCATTTTATCATGAATTGAATGAAAATAACTTTGCTAAATATTTTGTGATTGTTTTTGAAAATGAAATTATCGGATATCTAGGACTATGGATGGTTATTGATCAAGCTCAAATTACAACAATAGCAATTCATAAAGACTTTAGAGGTTATGGACTGGGACAATTATTATTAAAATATGTCATGGATTATGCAAGCCATTCATGTGAAGTGATGAGTTTGGAAGTTAGGGTAGATAATGTAATTGCGCAACATGTTTATACTAATTTGGGTTTTCAATATGGAGGTAAACGTAAAAATTATTATGGAGAAGGCGAGGATGCAATGGTAATGTGGGTGAGCTTAAATGAATAAAGAAACATTAATATTAGCAATAGAAACGAGTTGTGATGAAACAAGTGTAAGTGTCATTAAAAATGGAAATTCAATTTTATCTAATATTGTATTAAGTCAAATTGAGAGTCATAAGCGTTTCGGTGGTGTTGTACCTGAAGTTGCAAGTCGACATCACGTTGAAGGGATTACGACAACGATTGATGAAGCATTAACAACTGCAAATATATCAATGAATGATATTGATGCAATAGCAGTGACTCAAGGACCAGGATTAATTGGTGCATTACTTATCGGTATTAATGCAGCGAAAGCACTAGCTTTTGCTTATGACAAGCCACTTATTCCTGTTCACCATATTGCTGGTCACATTTATGCCAATCATTTAGAAGAAACATTAACATTTCCTTTAATTGCGCTAATTGTGTCAGGGGGCCATACTGAATTAGTATATATGAAATCTCATATGCATTTCGAAGTAATTGGTGAGACAAGAGATGATGCAGTGGGAGAGGCGTATGATAAAGTCGCTCGAACAATTGATTTACCATACCCTGGAGGGCCACAAATTGATAAATTAGCTCAATATGGTAAAGATACTTATGATTTTCCTAGAGTGTGGTTAGAAAAGGAAAGTTATGATTTTAGTTTTAGTGGATTGAAAAGTTCTGTTATAAATAAACTGCATAATTTGCGACAAAAGAATGAAGAAGTTGTAAAAGAAGATGTAGCAACTAGTTTTCAAAATAGTGTTGTAGACGTGTTAAGTACCAAAGCGATTAATGCATGTAAAGCCTATAAAGTTAACAGACTTATTGTTGCTGGAGGTGTTGCAAGTAATAAAGGACTGCGACATCGTTTACAACAATTATGTGAAGATAATAATATTCATTTATCCATTCCAAGTCCTAAATTATGTACTGATAATGCAGCAATGATTGGTGCTGCAGCATATTACTATTATAAGTCAGGAATTACAGCTAAGTTAGATTTGAATGGCGAAAATAATATGGATATAGAAGAAGCTACTATAGACGTTTAAATTTATATTATTTATTTAATCGAATTAATTATTTCAATAATCATAAGGAACCTCTTTTAACGTAAGGATTAAGATCCACTGTTAACAGGAGGTTTTTTATTTAGATAAAAATATTTCAAAAGGTCAATAGGGAACGTTTGTACTTATCAACATTAAGTGCATAAGTTGTGGATAAACCGTTCTTAACAATGTGGATATGAATTTAATTTTGTGTAAAAAGTTTGTAAAATAATTTGAAATAAGTTGTGGATAAGTGGGATAACTATGTGGATAGTTGATAATATCGTATTTTAGCTGTTTATAACTTTTGTTGAAATTTGTATAAAAAATTAGCTAGAAAGTTAATTAATACTTTCTAGCTAATAGTAAAATGATGAGTTTTTAGATGTTTTCTTGTAAATTTTCCCATTCCAACATAACCTGTTCTAACTTCTGTTCGGTTTCAAGTTTCTGATTCGCTAATGATGAGGCTTTATCAGGATTATTGAACACGTCAGGCTGAGTGAGTTGTTCATCAATGCGTGCTATTTCATTCTCAAATGTTTCAATTTTGGCTTCACAGTTCTCAATGAGTCGTTCTAATTTTCGTTGCTCACGACGTTGTTGCTTTTGAGAATCATAAGTATTTACATTTTCATTAGCTTCATTTTGTTTTGAAGTATCCTCTTTACTTAAATCATTTCGTTCATTTTTAAAAGCTTCAAGTGCCGCTGCTTCTTCTGTTTTCTCGATGTAATATTGATAATCTCCCAAATACATTTGGCCACCGTCATTATTTAAGTCGAATACTTTATTTGCTAATTGATTAATAAAGTAACGATCGTGTGACACAAAAAGAATAGTTCCTTCAAAATCTTTTAGCGCTTGTTCTAACATCTCTTTAGAATCTATATCAAGATGGTTTGTTGGTTCATCAAGGATTAATACATTATCTCTTTGAAGCATAAGTAGTGCCAATTGCAAACGAGCTTTTTCTCCACCAGATAAATCATTGATGACTTTCTTTACATCATCTTGCACGAATAAGAAACGTCCGAGTATAGCACGAATATCTTTTTCATTCATTGTTGCATATTGATCCCAAACATAGTCGATAATTGTTTTATTAGATTTAAATTCAGCTTGCTTTTGATCATAATAACCAATTTGAAGATTTGCACCAAAGGTAATTTCACCCTCTAATTGCTTTTGACGTCGAGCGATGGTCTTGATCAGAGTAGTTTTACCTACGCCATTTGGGCCAATAATAGCAATATGATCCCCCTTACTTACTTCAATATTAATAGGAGATGTTATAGGCGAGTCATAACCAATTTTCAGATTACGAATATGCATAACGTCATTACCTGTATTACGATTAAAGTCAAATTGAATGTTAGCACTTCTTGCGTCCAACATAGGTTTGTCAATACGTTCCATTTTTTCTAGTGTTTTTCGACGACTTTTTGCCATTCCACTAGTTGAAGCACGTGTTATATTTTTCTCTACAAATGTTTCTAATCGTTTAATTTCATCTTGCTGACGTTCATATTCTTGCATTCTGCTTTCGTAATATTTATCACGTTGCTCAATAAATTGTTCATAATTTCCGACGTAACGTTTAAAATCGCCAAGTGCAACATCATAAATTTGAGTGACAATTTTATCTAGGAAATATCTATCGTGACTAATAATAACAATGGCACCTTTGAAATATTTTAAATAATCCTCTAACCACTTCGTCGTTTCTAAATCTAAATGGTTTGTAGGTTCGTCTAGTAGTAATAAATCTGGCTCATTCAATAGCATTTGGGCTAAGGATAATCGCGTTTTTTGACCACCACTGAAATCGTTGATAGGTTTATCGAAATCATCTTCATTGAAATTTAAACCATGTAGAACAGTTTTGATTTTACTCTCATACTGATAACCATCAAGTTGTTCGAATTGATTAGTTAAAGATTCATAGCGTTCCATATGTTGTTGATATTCTTCGGAATCATAGTTAGATGCTTGATCAGCTAGCCAGTTCGTTTCTTCTCTAATTAGAAGTTCCATTTTTTTTAAATGTTCAAACGGTTTTGACATTTCTTCGAAGACTGAAGCGGATGAATTAAGTGTCATTTGCTGTGTTAAATAACCCATACGTAAATTTTTGATTTTTGATATATGACCGCTATCATAGTCTTCAACACCGGCAATGATTTTCATTAAAGTCGATTTACCGGCACCGTTTCTGCCTACGACACCAATTCGTTCGCCTGTTTTTACTTCGAAATTCACACGCGTAAAAATATCTTCGCCATCAAATGATTTCGAAATATCGTTTAATTGCAAGAGTATCATTCAGGTTTCACCTTTCTATTTATAAGTTTATTACTCGAAATTAGATTGTATATTACTCTATATTTTACCGTATAACTTAGTTTCTTGAAACTAAGTTATTTATTTTTAAAATATGTTAAGGTATAATATTCCAGTATTCATAATAGGACATAATGACATTTTTAAATTTAAAACGTATAGCACTCAAAATAGTTTGGATACATAGATTATAAAATTCAAACATAAAGGAGGGATATTTTAAATGGCTCATAATAAATCTAAAATTCCACGGGCAACTTTGAAGCGATTACCTTTATATTACAGATTCGTTAACACACTCAAGTCTAAAGGCATTGATAGGGTTAATTCTAAGGCTATTAGTGAGGCACTTAATATTGAATCAGCAACCATCCGAAGAGATTTCTCTTACTTTGGAGAATTAGGCAAAAAAGGTTACGGTTACAATATAGATAGTCTATTAGAATTCTTTAAAACAGCACTAAGTGATAGTGATAATATATACATAGCTTTAGTAGGTGTTGGTAATTTAGGTCGAGCACTTTTGACATATAACTTTTCAATTCATGATGAAATGACAATAACTGAGGCTTTTGATATAGATGAACAGATTGTCGGAACAGAGATTGGTGATGTATCTGTGCATCATATGAACGATTTAAAAAAAGTACTCAATGCTCAAAAAATAAATGTTGTAATACTAACTACACCAGAAGAAGCGGCACAAAGGGTTGCGAATCAATTAGTTGAAGCTAATATTCAAGGTATACTAAATTTCACACCAGCTAGAATAGAAGTACCTAATACCGTACAAGTGCATCATATTGACTTGGGCATAGAATTGCAATCATTGCTATTCTTTATGAAAAACTATTCTAATTAAATTTTTATATTTATATTCTTACATCCTTTTTTATAAGAGGGATGTTTTTTAATTTGCGTTTAAAATTCATTAATTTCATTTAGTATTGAAAACATCATATTATTAAAAATCAAAAGCGTTTAATTTTAAGATGTTGCCAAATTTAGTACAATTGATTATAATACCTTAGTAAAATTATCGGGAAAGGATGAAATGATAGTGATATGGATGATTATTAGTGGTCTTATAGTAGGTATATTATTAGGGTTTGTGATGCAACGTACACGCTTCTGTTTAGCTGGTGGCTTCAGAGATATGTACGTTCAAAAAAATAATAAAATGTTTTATGCCTTATTAGTTGCTATTACAGTCCAAAGTATTGGACTACTTATTTTAACCGGATTAAATGTTATATCTATCCCAGATAGTACATTTCCAATTATAGGTACAATTATTGGTGCTTTTATATTTGGAATCGGTATTGTATTAGCAGGAGGATGTGCTACAGGTACATGGTATCGAGCTGGTGAAGGTTTGATTGGCAGTTGGGTAGCACTCGTACTATATGCTGTAACTGCAGCTATTACTAAAACTGGTATTTTACTTCCAGTAATGACATGGATTAATAAACCTACAAACATTAATGCAAATATGTCTCAGACTACCGGTATTCCTATGTGGGTTTTTACGTTAGTATTAACAATTATAACTATCATTTTTGTAACTAAAACATTACGTAAACCAAAACCCAAATTTGCAGTTCCAAAGCTTAAACAAAAGTATAGTGGCTTGAGACACTATTTATTTGAAAAACGATACCATCCATTTGTGGCTGGTATTGCAGTAGGGTTAATTGCTTTAATAGCTTGGCCAATGAGTATTTCTACTGGAAGAGATTACGGATTAGGCATTACTACACCTTCAGCAAACTTAATTACCTTTTTAATTACAGGTGATACTAAGCTAATTGATTGGGGAGTATTATTGATTTTAGGTATATTCTTAGGTTCTTATATTGCTGCTAAAGGATCACGTGAATTTAAATGGCGATTACCTGATAAGAAAACCATTCGCAATAGTGCTATTGGTGGTATTTGTATGGGATTTGGTGCTTCAGTAGCTGGAGGATGTTCAATTGGAAATGGTTTAGTAGAAACTGCTATCATGTCTTGGAAAGGATGGATAGCACTTGGTTCTATGATTTTAGGTGTATGGTTTATGAGTTACTTTATATTTATTAGACCAATGAAAAAATTAGAAAAACAAACATCTAAATCTCAAGCAACAACAGCGACAAAACAAGTACAAACAACTTAATTAATTTGGAGGTAATACAATGTTATATGAATTAGGTACTGTAGGTATGGTTTGTCCATTCCCATTAATAGAAGCGCAAAAGAAAATGCAAATACTAGATAGTGGTGATGAACTTAAAATTGATTTTGATTGTACACAAGCAACAGAAGCTATTCCTAATTGGGCAGCCGAGCAAGGTTATCCAGTTACGAATTATGAACAATTAGACGATGCTTCATGGACAATTACAATTCAGAAAGCTTAAAACAAAATAGGCATGTAAAGTGTCTTTGTTATATTATGTAACATATTGTGTCATTTTATCTTACGCGTTTTTGCTATTTCAATTTAGTATCATTATGATATTTTTAAAGGAAGTGGTAATTATGAAGATGGATGACACAATTTTTTTATTTCTTTGCACTTTACTGGTATGGATTATGACACCAGGTCTTAGCTTATTTTACGGTGGTCTAGTTCAATCAAAGAATGTTTTGAATACAGTAATGCAAAGTATGGCAGCAATGGTTATCGTGACTTTCACATGGGTTGCATTAGGATTTTCATTAAGCTTTGGAACTGGAAATGCTTTGATAGGGAATTTTGATTTAATTGGGTTACAGCATGTTGGCTTTGCAGTTAATGATCAATTAAGTCCGCATATTCCATTTGCATTATTTATGCTATTCCAAATGATGTTTTGTACAATTGCAGTTTCAATCCTTTCAGGTTCAATCGCTGAACGTATGAAATTCTTTCCATTTATTATCTTTATCTTTTTATGGGTGATTTTAATATATAGTCCAGTTGCGCATTGGGTGTGGGGCGGAGGTTGGATTCAACAACTTGGTGCTCTTGATTATGCAGGTGGTACAGTTGTACATATCACATCTGGACTCTCAGGACTAATTTTGGCTATTATGATAGGTAATGGTAAAAAAATTGAAAAAATACAGCCACATAATCTTTTAATCACTTTAATTGGTGGTATTTTAGTATGGATAGGTTGGTATGGCTTTAACACAGGTAGTGCATATACTTTAAATGATGTCGCTTTAACATCATTTGTAAATACGATTATTGCTGCAAGTGGTGGCGCTCTTAGCTGGTTAGTAGTTGGGTACTGTATTACTAAGAAATTAAGTTTACTTGGGTTGTTATCAGGCGTGTTGGCAGGGTTAGTCGCTATTACACCGGCAGCAGGCTATGTTAGTTATTTCAGTGCTTTTATCATTTCATTTGCAGGTGGAATCGTTTGTTACCTTGTTATTAATGTAATTAAAGTGAAATATAAATATAATGATACACTTGATGCATTTGGTATTCATGGAGCTGGAGGAATTGTTGGTGCTATTCTTACCGGTGTTTTTCAATCACACCATGTTAATAATGATGTATCAAATGGTTTAATCTATACAGGAGATGTACACTCAATCTTAATTCAAATACTAGCTGTTGTCGTGGTATTGTGTTATACCATTGTTTTAACATGGATTATAGGAAAAATTTTACAGAAAATAATGCCTATCGCTACTACTGAAGAAGAAGATAAAGCAGGTTTAGATCAACTTGTTCATGGTGAGAAAGCCTATTTTTATGGAGAACTAAACAAATTAAATAAGAGATATTGATAATATTATTAGACTAATACATATTAAAAAAGTTACTTTTAGAGATTATTTCTGTGATAAAATAATCTTTAAATGAAAACTAATTTAGGTGATTAATCTAATGAAAAATATATCAGATATCGCAAAATTAGCGGGAGTATCTAAAAGCACGGTCTCCCGCTTTTTAAATGGTGGCTCAGTAAGCCATCAAACTAAAGAAAAATTAAGTCGAATTATTGAAGAATATGATTATCAGCCGAATCAGTTTGCTCAAAGTTTAAGAGCTAAGCATACGAATCTTATTGGTGCTATCATTCCAAGGATGAATTCACATGCGGTTGATGAAACTGTGAAAGGAATTGTATCTGTATGCCATCAACATCAATATCAATTATTACTTAACTATACTGGTTTAGATATACGTGCTGAAATAGAGGCCTTGGAGACATTTTCAAGAAGTAAAGTGGATGGCATCATATTAATGGCTACTACTTTGACTGATGAACACTTGGAAGTAATTGAAAAATTAAATGTACCGGTAATTCTGGTTGGGCAATCCTATCCCAATTTACATAGTATAATTCATGATGATTATCAAGCTGGTTTTATAGTAGGGGAACAGATAGGGCGTAAAAAGCATAAAAACGTTGTATTCTTTGGTGTAGGTGAGGAGGACGTTGCTGTAGGCGTCAAACGTAAACAAGGTATTATTGATGGTTTAAAAAAATACGATGTTCATCCTGAAATTTATTTAACTTCTTTTAAATATGAAGAGGCAAAAAATGATGTTTCTAAGAAGTTAAAAAATGCTAGAGGTATCGATGCGTTAATTGGAGCAACAGATCCTATTGCATTAGCAATTCATAAATTTTATTCTCAACAAAACAATGCTACTGTAAATTATCATATTTTTGGATTTGGGGGAGACCCAATGACACAACTTGTTACACCCGCTATTACGACAGTTAAATTCAATTATTTTAAAGCTGGCACATATGCTATGAACCAATTGAATGAATTAATTTTTTCTAAAAATGCAGTATCTAAAACTGTCATTCCTGTTGAAATAGAGAATTTTTAAAAATATTTAAAACTATGGAACCGATACCATAATCAATGATAAAATTATATTAAATTTAGATTTAAATTATTTTGGAGGAATAATATGGCTGAATGGTCAAGAGAAGAACGTTATCGTCGTATTGAAGACGTTGATAAAAAGTATTTAGAAAATCTCAATCAACAAGTTAAAGCGTCAAGATTTCGTCAAATATTTCATATTCAACCTGAAACTGGTTTGCTAAATGATCCTAATGGATTAATTTATCATAACGGCAAATATTATGTTTCACATCAATGGTTCCCATTAGGAGCAGTGCATGGATTGAAATATTGGTTTAATTATACTAGTGATGATTTAGTGGCATTTGAACCACAAGATACCTTAATTAAACCCGATACATATTATGATAGCCATGGTGTTTACAGTGGTAGTGCTTTTGAGCATAATGGAGATTTATATTACATGTATACAGGCAATCATCGTGATGAACAATGGAATCGATATGCTAGTCAGATGATCGCTAAAGTTCAAAGTAATGGAGAGATTACTAAATTTGATGCACCCGTAATTCCTTCACAACCTGAAGGGTATACAAGTCATTTTAGAGATCCTAAAGTTTTCGAATTAAATAATGAATATTATGCGATTATAGGTGCTCAAACAAACGAGGAACTTGGTTGCTGCTTAATTTATAAAACGAATGATAAGCAACTAAATCAATGGTCATATTGTGGAGAAATTGATACTAAATTAAAAAACTTTGGTTATATGTGGGAATGTCCCGATTATTTTAAATTAGATTCTAAGGATATCTTACTGTTCAGCCCTCAGGGAATAGAACCACAAGGGGATCAGTTTAGAAATATATATCAATCAGGCTATTTAATTGGGGATTTAAATTTTGATTCATTATCCTTTGATCATAGTGAATTTGTAGAACTGGATAATGGTTTTGATTTTTACGCACCCCAAACTTTTTTAGATGAAAATGGCAATCGAGTTTTAATAGGTTGGATGGGCTTGCCAGAAATAAATTATCCTACTGATGAAGAAGGATGGGCACATTGTTTAACGATACCTAGAGTACTAACAATAGAGAATAATCAATTACGACAACGCCCGTTTAAAGGTCTTGAACGATTACGTAAAAATAAAGAAACGGCATTAGGTTATGCAAATAAATTTAACCGAAAATTACATCCATATGAAGGCAAACAATATGAACTAATTATTGATATTATCGAAAATGACGCTTCAAAAATTTATTTTGAATTACGGACCTCAAAACAAAATAACACCAAAATTATCTACAATACAAGGGAACAAAAAATTACATTAGATCGCTCAGAAAGTGGATTATTGCCTGAAAATGTTCAAGATTTAACGAGAAGTACGATATTGGATTCTCCTCTCACACGTTTGCAAATATTTGTTGATACATCTAGTATTGAAATATTCTGTAATGATGGGGAACGTGTTTTAACATCAAGAATATTTCCAGATGAAAATGCTACAGGTATAGAAACTTCAACAGAGACTGGACAAGTATATTTAAAATTCACTAAATATGAACTTAAGGATGAGTAAAAAATGAGAAAGTTATATGGGATAGGTGAAGCATTAATAGATTTTATTCCAAATGTTAAGAACTCTGAACTTAAAGATGTTGAACAGTTTAGTAGGCAGGTTGGAGGTGCACCAGCTAATGTTGTGAGTGTAGCTCGAAAAATGGGTGCCTCCACTGAAATGGTCACTCAATTAGGTAATGATGCATTTGGAGATATTATCGTAGAAACTTTAAAAGATATTGGTGTAGGTACTCAATTTATAAAGCGAACAGATCAAGCTAATACTGCACTAGCATTTGTGAGTTTAAAAGAAGATGGACAAAGAGATTTTTCATTTTATCGTAAACCCTCAGCTGATATGCTTTATAAAGCTGAATATCTAAATGAAATTACAATCAAGCCAAACGATGTATTACATTTCTGTTCTGTTGATTTAGTTGAAAGTAATATGAAAGAAGCTCACAAATCTATGGTAAATAAATTTAAGTCAGCAAATGCAACCATTGTTTTTGATCCTAATGTTCGTTTACCTCTTTGGCAAAACGCTGAAGCATGTAAAGAAGCAATACATGAATTTTTACCGAAAGCTAATGTGATTAAAATTTCAGATGAAGAGCTAGAATTTATAACTGGTGAAGCGGATGAAGATAAAGCTATTCAATCATTATTTGAGGGTTCTGTAGAAGCAGTTATTTATACTCAAGGTGCTGCAGGTGCAAGTATTGTTTTAAAAGATGGGACTAAGATACATCATGGAGGATTTAAAGTAAAAGCAATTGATACAACTGGTGCAGGGGATGCCTTTATAGGAGCTGCAATAAGTAGAATGCTATTGAGTGACGAATTAAATATTACTAAGTTGCTAAAAGAAGAAGGACAGGACATTCTCAGATTTAGCAACATGGTGGCCGCAAAGGTTACAACTAAATACGGTGCAATAGAGAGTATTCCTACAATTGAAGATGTTACAACTGAATTAAATAAATGATAAAAAGTGCCAGTAAATGATTTTATTAGTTCATTTACTGGCTTTTTTATACGTGATGTTCTCAATTATTTTTACTTCTGTGATGAAATTTATATTTAAAAAGTTTGATAGACATAACTATATTTTTTTAACATTACGAACCGAAGCAAAACAGTGCTCACCGTTTTTAAAATTGACAATACGTTCTTTTGAATCTATGGATTCAATATTATGTCTGTTAACAACGAAGCTGTTGTGACATCTAAAGAACCGCTCATCAAGTTGTGCAAGTTCTTTTAAATTGCCATAGAACTCAATTTGACGATTATCTAAATGTGCGATTAATCGATGTGATTTTGTAGATGATTCGAAAAACATTACGTCATCATATTGAACATAAATTGAATTACTTCCTCGTTTCAATTCAATCGTTTCAACAGTACTTTCTTTAGATAATAATTTTAAGCGAGTGTGTGCAGTTTCTAAGCAATCAATAATTCTGGACTGTAATTGGCTTGGATCATCTTTAAAGATAAAATCCATTGCTGACACTTTGTAAACAAAGGTTAGGTACGTTAACTCACTATGACTTGTAACGAATATGATATTTCCAATAGGGTCATACTTACGAATTTCACTACCTAATTTAATACCGTTGATATCAGCCTCTAATTGAATATCTAGAAAGTAACATCCGACATCATTCATCTCTTTAGATTTTTCAATGACTTCATAAGGATCGTCTGTTGCAAGCGCAATCTCCATAGGTTTTTCTTCAATCATAATGTAATTATTAATAATTGAAACCATATTTTCGCGTTGTTTTACATCATCTTCACAAATGAATATTTTCATGATTACACATCCTTATGACTAATTGTTAATGATTTCTACTTTTTGTATAAAGTAGCCATTCTCTATTGTGGTATCTAGCAATACATTTTCAGTAGAATCAGTAATTTCTTTCAGAGTACTTAATCCTAGACCTCTATTTTCTCCTTTTGTTGAAAAGCGTTCTTGAAATAGTTCGTGAATACGTGGCATATCTTCTTTACATTTATTCATAACAATAAACATGACGGAAGAGTCTGTATTAATAAAAGCGATACGTATTAATGCATCTTCAAGCGTTTCAGATGCTTCTATTGCGTTATCAGTAATAATTCCAATGATACGACTAAGATCAATCGTGTTCATTTCTATATGTTCTACTAACTCTGGTACTTCTATACTAATTGGAATGTTTTTTTCTTGAGCTTGTAAAATTTTAGTGGTAACTAAGCCTTTAATCGCACGTACTTTTAAATTCTCAGTTCCATTAATTTTAATAGACTTCATTTGAAGATTATCTTTCATAGGTACGATATTTTCATTAAAATATTGTCTTAATCCAGGCATATCATCTTCACGAATATATTCAGACATTGTAGTTAAGATGTTCACGTAATCATGTCTAAACTTACGCATTTCATTGTTAATTGACTCAATGTGTAACGTATATTCGTAGTATGTTTCAATCTCTTCCATGTTACGTTTATAACGTAGTTCTTTAATCATATAGTTAGATATGAAAATAATTAGAACAGTAAAGAAAAGAATAATTCCAATGAAAATTAAACCGTACATTTTTAAGGATGAAATATCTAACTTCGGTGTTTGTGAGTAAGCGTATAATATTATAAAAGATAAAATCAAGACAAGCGAAATAATTGTAAGATACGTCTTGTTGATAGATAAATATGATTGTTTTAATCTATTTAATAAAAAGCGGAAAAAAACACCAAACAGAATTGAAAAGCCGCTAAATATTGTTATGTATACAATAAATATTAAAAATTTAGTGTTTAAGTAATTTTCAAAGAGCACAAATGTAATAACTGTTACAAAATTACTAAAAAACATTATGATAGCACAACTTAGTACAGTCAAAATAGAATAAAATTGAACTTTTGAATATAAAAAAATGGCACATCCTACTAATAAAACAATCAATGCAAAGCTATCAAAAAAATAATATAGAATAGAAGAAGGGATTATTATTCCTGCAATTAGTAAATAATCCCTTAATGAGTATTTTAAATTTAAAATTATATTTGAAACTATAAATAGTAGTATTCCTTGGAAAACTGCTAATGGCACATTTGATAAAAAATCCATACTTATACACACTTTCTACACTTTTTTATCATTATTTAGCGTTTGTTAGTTCCTCAGGTACTTCTGGTTCATCAAAATAAGTAGTACAAGGAGTGAATGAAGCTATTGTACCAATTGATTGTAAAAGAAATGTAAATAATTTGATGATTAAATCTAATAATACTGTCATAATTAATTCTCCTCCCTAGGAAAAAAGATTGGTAATAATGTAATGCTCTCAAGTGTAATTCCTAATAAAATTAATTGCTTAAACGGTTCTGGTGCTAAAAATGAAATTATTAATAAAACCATTGTTATGATGACTGATAATAACTTCTTTTTCATTTTTAAGTGACTAGGAATTGGTTGTTTCTTAGTTGCTGAAGGGGCATAGTAAATAATTAAAACAGTCCCAATTGCAACTACAGAATACATAATACCCAGATTCACTTGAAAATATACTAGCAACCAGGGTAATGCTACAAATAAAGCTAAATTTTGAACATGACATAGCAATGATGATTTTGCATGTGCCCCGTGTGCATAACGTCTAACTAAAAAATAACTTACATGTGTAAATAAAGTGTATAGAAATGTATGGAAGATAAGTGCAACACCATATGTCACAATTGTTTTTGATAGATTGCTTACAACAACTTGTAATCCCAATCTTACTTTCAAAAATTGAATATGATCAAGATTATTTTTGCGTTGCAAATATAATGCGAATTGCTCAATCTTATTATCAATTGCTTTCAATGGTGTGCCACTCTCCTTATATCAATTATACAATTTAGTGCAATTGGTCTGGGTACTTATGCTTAACTGTTCAAAATAAATACTTAACTGTTATATTGAAATTACAAGTAATATTTTAACATATAAAATATTACAGTTATGTATAAAAAAATGCGATTTAAGAAATAATTAATTATTTATTCATAGGTTGTGTTTAAATAGACTCATATCACTTACAAGTGATAAAAACTTAATAATCTTAGTCTTTAAATTTAATAGTTATTGTTTGGTAATTGAGTTAAATAATTTTGTTTGTAGTTGCGAAATTATTGACACCTTTACCATATGTTGTAAGTGTTATTAATGGTTATGAAACCATTGCAATAGTAGTAATGTCCCATTAATCATTATTACTAAAGTGACTTCTTGTTTATATGAAGTTTCTTACTTTGTTTTCTTCGTGTAGTTAAACGAGTTCATTAATAAGCCATCCCAACTTATTAATGAACTAAGTAAAGTTACTGAAGTTTAAACTCAGTGGAAAGTGTTTAACTTAGCTATTGTAAGATATAGAAGTTAAATATTTTCAGGATGTAAGCTATCGTAAAATTTTCATAATTAATAACATCCCCAAAAGATTGAAATAACTGTAAAAACATTCCCTTAATATGAAAGTCGCGAGTTCCTCCCAAGCTCGTGACTTTTTTTGTAAAAAAACTGTATCCATATAATTGGATACAGATTAGTAACTATTTATATAGATTTGGTTTTAAATTTTTGAATACAGGAATATTCTCACGTTGAACATCAACTTCATTTAAATTAATATTAAATGCGATTGTGTCCTCATCCTGGCTTAATTCAACTAATATATCACCATTTGGATTGATAATCATTGAATGACCAGCGTAATCAGTATTACCGTCATTTCCAGTTCCGTTACAAGCAACAACAAACATGTCATTTTCAATTGCACGTGCTTGAAGTAAGACTCTCCAGTGATTCAATCTAGGTGTTGGCCATTGAGCTACAAAAAAAGCTATCTGTGCACCATTACGCGCGGGATATCTTAATAACTCTGGAAATCTTAAATCATAACAAATAATTTGTGTAGCTTGAGTACCTGAAGATAGAGGAAATGGTTCTGGTACTGTTTTGCCATCTTCTAAATATGTCGGCTCATCTAGCATAGGGACTAAGTGAACTTTATCGTACTTATTTATTCTATGTCCGTTTTTAGAAACGGTAAATGCAGTATTATAAACTTTGCCATTTCTAATATTTGATACAGATCCAGCTACAATATCGACGTTATATTGTTTAGCTAAGGATTGGATAAAGGGAAAGCTTCTGCTAAGTTCTCTATCTGCTTTCTCATTTAATTCATCCAATGCATATCCGTTATTCCACATTTCAGGAAGAACAACAACCTCTGTATCTTCCTCCAATTTATTTTCGAACCAATTTATTATTTTATTTTCATTTTTTTCTACATTGCCGTATGATACATAAAATTGAAATAATTGTATTTTCATTTAAAAATCTCCTCATCCCATGATTATCTCTAATTTACTAAAATAGAATAAGAAAATCAAAATTTGAAAGTGATGATTAAAATGCTTTATTTTTGAAAATGAATATAAAAAGGACTCAATTTCAACATAGAAATGAATCATAGAGAAACTGAGTCTTGAATTGTTAATCTAATCGATATCAATGAATGTAGATTATTTTTTAATTATTAATCTATTGTTAGTTGGTTGTATTTCTTTTTCACCAGCTTTTTCACGGATGTCACCAAATGGCATTTGAGCAACAAGTTTCCATGAAGCAGGGATGTCAAATTCTTGTGTAGTGATTTGATCTACTAAAGGATTGTAATGTTGTAATGAAGCGCCAATTCCTTTTGAACTTAATGCAGTCCAAATTGCAAATTGATGCATTGCGTTTGTTTGAACTGACCAATTAGCAAAGTTATCAGCATAATTTGGCATTTGTTCTTGTAAACCTTTAATCACATCTTCGTCTTCGAAATAAAGAATTGTGCCATATGCATGTTTAAATCCGTCGATACGTTGTTCAGTTGGAGTGAAATCACGGTCAGGTCCCATCACATCTTTTAATACTATTTTAGTATTGTCCCAAAATTTGTGATGTTGATCATTTAATAACAATACGATTCTAGTAGATTGAGAATTAAAAGCAGAAGGAGTGTATTTAATAATATGTTCTATCATATCTTCTAGTTCTTTATCACTGATTGAAATTGTTGTTTCAGTGCTATAGATAGTACGTCTATCTTCGATTTCTTGTAAAAATGGTTTTGTTTTTGATTTGCTAAATAAGCCCATGTTAAATCTCCTTTGTTTATATATATTATATCTCTAGTATAAATATTATACTTAAATATGTAAAATGTTTTTAACAAAAAATGTCAAAAATATTAATATTTTTTATCATTAACCTTATTTCAATGCATTATATGTAAATATTCTTTATACTGTAAGTGTTATAAAACAAGGAGGTGGAAGATTGATGAAAAAGAAAATAGCTCATACAGGTCTCATTTTAGCTTTAGGCACATCTATGTTAGGGAATGAGAGCATCGTAAAAGCTGCAGAAAATAATCAACAAGCTACGAATGAAGTTAATAGTAGTAAGGTTAGTTCAGACACGGATACCCAAGAACGTCAAAATAGTAGTAATAACATCAATGAAAATCATCAATCTGATACCCAAGATTCAACTGAATTAGAAAAAAATAATAATAATCAAAATAGCGGTGAAAGTGATACATCATCAAATAACGAGAATGATGCTAATCAAAATAGTGATAATACTGTGGATCAAAGTAACGCATCTGATAATAGTAACTCAGGCAGTAATACTGATTTAAATAATGGTGATGACACAAATAATTCTGGAGACAATGATACAAGCAATCCGGATGACGGAGAAAAACCAGGAGATAATGATTCATCAAGCAATCCAGATGACGGAAAGCAGTCAGGAGATAATGATTCAGGCAACCCGGATGACGGAGAACAACCAGGAGACAATGATTCAGTTAAACCAGACAATGGAAACAATCCAGGGAATAATGACTCAGGCGAGCAAGATGATGGAGGAAATAAACCAGGAGACAGTGGCAATCATCAGCAACCACCTAAACATGATGGGAATTCTGGTTCAAATCAAGGTGATAATCATTCAAATTCTGGATCAAATAATGGTTCGCAAAATAATTCCAATAGCAATTCAAATAATAATAGTAACTATCCTGGCAATCATTCAGGACACTCAAGTATCAATGATACAGTAAAACCTAATAAACCCGTTTTTAATAATAATAATGGTTCAACAAACGGAAACCAATCAACTGGTTCTAACCGTCATAACAACACTGTATCTGATTCAATGATCCATCAAATTTTCCCACATAAGAATAATGGCAACTCGACATCTCATTCTAACAGAAATCAAAATCAATCAATTATGAGTGGGTCTAATACTAACCAATGGCACTATGGCGATAACTTACAACAAAATCATCGACAAAGTCATATTGAAACTTATTCAAATAATGACAATATGCAAAGTGAAGTTCCGGTTTATAGCAAGTCAATGCTATTAAATAGATTAAATAGTTTAGCAACTGGTTCATATAAATACAATCCATATATTATAAATCAGGTAAACCGGTTGGGGAATAATAATGAGTATATCTCGAATCAAGATTTTTACAGGCTTTTCCGAAAACAATCATTTAATAATGAATACTTAGATTATTTACAAAAAGGTTCTAACTATTTCAGATTTGAATATTTTAACCCTTTGAATTCGAAAAAGTATTATAAAAATTTAGATGAGCAAGTATTGGCACTTATAACTGGGGAAATTGGATCTATGCCTGAATTGAAAAAGCCAAGTGATAGAGATAAAAAAGAGGATGCAGATATACAGAGCCATGATGATGATAAAATTATAGAAACCAATGAAAAAAGTAAAGAAGCGGAAAATAAAGACAAATATAAAAACATAAATATTGCTTTAATTACATCTATAATTATGATTTTCGTAGGTGTTACAGGTAGGTTTATTTATAGGAAAATTAAAAACTAAAATAGAAAACGCATCTATTATTGTCATTTAAAATGATGAGATTAATAGATGCGTTCATTTATTAAAATAGAAAATGAATTATAAAATTACTTTGTTCTTGTAAATGTTTAACTGTGTCACCAAAGAAAAATTGGACTGCCACTACAAAACCATTTTGTAACATATGAATGATAATTGGAACCGCAATACGTCTAGTTAAAACATAAGCAAGAGAGAATAACATACCCATACCAAAATATATGAAGAAAAATTTAACATCGTTATGTGCTATCGCAAATAAAATTGAACTTACTATTGAAGCGATTAAGAACGCAACAATTCGATTTCCTTTAATTTTATTATAGATTTCACCAAATATAACTTTTCTAAATATGTATTCCTCTAGAATTGGGCCAACTATTGAGATTAATAATATGAAAACTGGAAGCTGTTTTGCAATTGCCATAATTCTCTCAGTATTTGGACTTTGCTGTGGTTGTCCAACTAACCACATAGTGATTAAACTAGCTACCATTTGATAAATCATCACGACAACAAATCCTAATAAAGCCCAAGGTAAAATGTAGCGTTTAGGTTCTTTATAACCTCGCTCCAGTGTTGTTGGATTTTTGATAATACTATTTAACCAAATTATTAATAATGCTGCTATTACAAATAAAATAACTTGAGTGTATACGCCCGCTTTAGCTAGTTCCATCCCTTTTAAATCTTTAAAGAAAGGTAATTGCTGTGCAAGTAAGGGTAAAAACTGTGCTAATCCATAAATAACAATGGTAAGAAATGCTACCCAAATTCTCCTCATACTATTCCTCCAAAAAAATTAATCAATATTAGTTAGTTTATCGCAAAATTGTAAGTTATACAAAATATAGATAACCTTTCGCTTGAAAAATTGACCAAATTTGATTAATATAAAATATAGATTAGCACTCATTATATTTAAGTGCTAAAAAGGAACCTGTTAAGGAGGAACGATCATGCTTAAACCATTAGGAAATCGTGTGATTATTGAACGCAAAGAACAAGAACAAACAACTAAAAGTGGCATTGTACTTACTGACAGTGCAAAAGAAAAGTCTAACGAAGGTATAGTAGTAGCTGTTGGAACTGGACGAGTTTTAGACAATGGTGAAAAGGTTGCTCCAGAGGTTAAAGAAGGAGATCGAGTTGTATTCCAAGAATACGCTGGCTCAGAAGTTAAACGTGGAGATGAAACATACTTAATTTTAAATGTTGAAGATTTACTTGCTATAATTGAAGACTAAAATTTATAAATAATAATTAATAAGTAATAATAAACTATTTTAAACAATGGAGGTATAATCAATGGCTAAAGACCTTAAATTTTCTGAAGATGCAAGACAAGCTATGTTACGTGGTGTCGATAAATTAGCTAACGCCGTTAAAGTTACAATCGGACCTAAAGGACGTAACGTTGTATTAGATAAAGAATATGTAGCACCATTAATTACAAATGATGGTGTCACAATTGCTAAAGAGATTGAATTAGAAGATCCTTATGAAAATATGGGAGCTAAATTAGTTCAAGAAGTTGCTAATAAAACAAACGAAATTGCTGGTGATGGTACAACAACTGCAACTGTATTAGCACAAGCAATGATTCAAGAAGGGTTAAAGAATGTAACAAGTGGTGCTAACCCAGTAGGATTACGTGAGGGTATTGATAAAGCAGTAAGAGTAGCTGTTCAAGCTCTACACGATATTTCTCAAAAAGTTGAAAATAAAAATGAAATCGCACAAGTAGGTGCAATTTCTGCAGCAGATGAAGAAATTGGTAAATACATTTCTGAAGCAATGGATAAAGTTGGTAATGATGGTGTTATTACCATTGAAGAATCAAACGGACTAGATACCGAATTAGAAGTTGTTGAAGGTATGCAATTTGATAGAGGGTATCAATCACCATACATGGTTACAGATTCAGATAAAATGATTGCTGAGTTAGAAAGACCATATATTTTAGTAACAGATAAAAAAATCTCTTCATTCCAAGATATCTTACCTTTATTAGAACAAGTTGTTCAATCTAGTCGTCCAATCTTAATTGTAGCAGACGAAGTTGAAGGAGACGCTTTAACAAATATCGTATTAAACCGTATGCGTGGAACATTTACTGCAGTTGCAGTAAAAGCACCTGGATTTGGTGATAGACGTAAAGCAATGTTAGAAGACTTAGCTATTTTAACTGGAGCTACAGTTATTACAGATGATTTAGGTTTAGAATTAAAAGATGCTTCAATCGATATGTTAGGTAGTGCTAATAAAGTTGAAGTAACAAAAGATAATACTACAGTTGTCGATGGTGATGGAGATGACAATAGTATTGATGCACGTGTGAGTCAAATTAAAGCACAAATTGAAGAAACTGATTCTGACTTTGACAGAGAGAAATTACAAGAACGTTTAGCTAAATTAGCTGGTGGCGTTGCAGTCATTAAAGTAGGTGCTGCATCTGAAACTGAATTGAAAGAACGTAAATTACGTATTGAAGATGCCTTAAACTCTACACGTGCTGCAGTTGAAGAAGGTATTGTTGCTGGTGGTGGTACTGCATTAGTAAATATTTATAATAAAGTAGATGAAATCGAAGCTGAAGGTGATGTTGCAACAGGTGTTAACATCGTACTTAAAGCTTTATCTGCACCTGTACGTCAAATCGCTGAAAATGCTGGGCTAGAAGGTTCAGTTATTGTTGAAAGATTAAAACATGCTGATGCAGGTGTTGGATTTAACGCTGCGACAAATGAATGGGTAAACATGCTTGAAGAAGGTATTGTAGACCCAACTAAAGTGACACGTTCAGCTTTACAACATGCGGCAAGTGTTGCTGCGATGTTCTTAACTACAGAAGCAGTAGTTGCAACTATCCCTGAACCAGATAATAATGATAATCAAGGTATGGGTGGCATGCCAGGTATGATGTAAAACGACCAATAAACGTTGATTTAAAGGTATTTGGTCATTTCATATGACATAATAATGACATAAAAATCCAGAAAATAAAAAATGCCGTTTGATTCAGCTGAACTAAACGGACATTTAAAATAATTCTTTTGAGACGTTTTCCATGAGTTGACTAAACTTGTGGGAAGCGTCTTTTTTGTATGAGTTGGTAATTTTTGCGTAGATGTTCATTGTGGTATTTATATCTTTGTGGCGTAATCGTTCTTGTATTTCTTTGATATGTACACCTGCCTCAATAAGTAGGGCGCAATGTGTGTATCTGAACGAGTGCGTGCTTATTTGCTTGTTCGTTATATCAGTCTTTTTAAGTATAGCTTTTATCCATAATTGCAACTTTTTAATCACAAGTGGATAACCATTTACATCAGTAAATACGAAATTATTATCTACATAAAGTTCATTTTTCCATGTATCCTGGACGTTTACCTTATAATCTTTGAGTAATTGAATCACATGGGGATCGACTGAGATTTTACCGATAGAGCTTTCAGTTTTCGGTGTAAGTATCTGATAATGCTTTTTATTGTTATTCGGATTGTAATAAGTCTTGGTAATACTAATTGTGTTATTCTCAAAATCTATATCAGACCACTTTAACGCTAACAATTCGCCTGCTCTCATGCCTGTATATGCCAATGTGGTAAATACTTCAAAGCTATTTTGTGGTGAATGGTGATACTTAGCAACCTCCAGGAATTGAAATAATTCATCTTTTTCAAGAAACTTTTTGTGTATCTCAATATCCTCTAATTCTTCCACACTTACTTTCTTTTTAGGTCGTTTAATACCCGCACTAGGCAATACTTTTATTAATCGCATTTCATACGCATATTTAAAAATCATATTAGTAGAAGCCACAATACTATCAACATAATTCTTGCTATACTGTGCGCTCATATCGTCGACAAAGCGTTGATAATCATGTTTCTTGATGCTTTGTATTGGTTTAGTATTAAAACGCTCTATGGCGTGTTGTATGGCTTTCTTACGTGCTCTCACACTACTTACTTTTACATCATTAGCATACTGTTTAAGCCAATCATCAGCTACTTGTTTGAAGGTGCTAGAAGAAGGGGCAATATAATCACCATTTCTTAATTGACGTTCAATCATTTCAGCTTGATGTTTAGCGTCTGATTTACGTTTAAAGCCAGTCTTAGAGATATATTCATATTTGCCAGTTTCTGTATTTTTACCTAGTGAAATACGATAACGCCAGTTATTTTTAGCGATTTGGTCATAGCTTGCCATAAGTGTCACCTTTTCTTATATTAGATCATCTTCTTTTACCATTTTACTCATAAGTTTTTCCATAGAATCATTAAAATTCATATATTTAATGTGTTCAAATAGTTCATCGCGTTTCTGTTGCTCTTTTTTTGAATAATCATTTAAAACACTAGAATCTTCTATACTTTTTAAAATGTAAGGGTGTTCTTTGATATGTTCAATAATAGTCAAATTTATCTTTTTATAAATCTCGTCCAACATGCTAGGAGGTATCTCAATCGTAGCTATATTTTCGCCTAATATTGAAGTTTTTAAGTCATAAAATACTCTATAATCATTTTCAAATAAGAAATTTAATTTATAGTAAGGTTTATCTACTAATAATGGTTTGCTTTTATCATAATTATATTGTGGCATCTCTAATCTTCCGCTTGCTTTCAACTCTTTATATACTTCACTATTTTTATCTATATCTTTAAACTTACCAGTTAGTATTTTGAATTCATTTAATAAGTCTGCACTATTAAAAGGATCTAAAGCGCCAGCAATTTTTTTTAATAATTCGTCACTAGGGTTTGCTTTATTATTTTCAACCCTTGATAAAAAAGCATGTGTAACTCCGATTTTTTTCCCTAATTCTTCCAATGTATAAGGATATTTTTTTCTAGCTTTCTTAATAGAATAACCTATTGTTCCATCGTTTTGCATATTAACCACCTCGCAAGAATTTTATCATAAATGTAACAAAAAAAGATAACATTTTTAAATTTGTACTTGAAATGTTACTGAAATAAGTATATATTTAAAGTGTAATTAATAATTGTTACTAATTTCAGTAACAAAAAATTGAGGTGATTAACATGACAAAAATTAAAGTACTTGAATTACGTGGATTAATTGCTAAAAATGGTCACACTTTGCGTAGCTTTTCGAAAAGTAGTGGTATTTCGTTATCATATTTAAGTTTAATAGTTAATAACAAAGCAACTCCTAGTCCTAAAATGGCCAAAAGAATTGCGGACAACTTAAATGTGGATATTGAAGATATTTTTGAATTTGATTTAAAGGAGGCTTAACCAATGTTCAACATCAATATTGATGAAGAAGAAGCACGTGCTTTATTAGAGCAAGCTATTAATCAACGTGTAGATGAATTGGCAAGAGAAAAATTCTTCATGACCTACAAAGAATTATCTGAATACCTAAATTTAAGTAAACCAACAATTGAGGAGTTACTTATTAATAACGGGCTTAAGTACTATATGGTAGGCAGCACATACCGATTTAAGAAATCTGATGTAGATGAATTTATGGAGAAAATCACATCACATATGGACATACACAACAATGATTTAAAACAGATTAATGTTAAGAAGTTACTTAGCACAATTTAGGAGGATAAAGATATGAAACAACAAGTAGTGATAACAAAAAGCGTCGTCGGTTGGTTTTGTGTGAAAGATGTTGAAGGGAATTTAATTTTAAATATAGCGCCTGATGTATTTAAGAAACATTTTCCTGAAGTTAGTCCTAACATAGCTATTGCATGTATGGAGTTAGATATTAATAGAATTGTCGAACTTAAAGATAAGAAAGTGAGTGTATAGGAAATGGAAATTAAACAAAAATATCAATTATCAAAAGTGGTTCAAGTATTAGAAAAAGTATTATATGAAAAAGATAAGGACATATTCTTATCAGCGAAAGATAGATTTCATTCCATAACGGATTACCGCAATGATGATACAGCATTTTATGAACACATTTTAAAACTAGTTCATAAAGAGTTATTTAACATTCTTGCTGAATTAGATTTTGAAGATGAGGCATTTTCTATTCTTGATGAAGTAACAATGACATTAAGTGATGTTATGAATGAAGATAAAGAAATTTACTACTATTCCGTTATAGATAACACGGGTGAACATGAACATACAACAGATAGAGAAGGACATGTGATCGGCATTTTAGAATGGGCGTTGGATTATATTGTTGGAAATATTGAAGTGGAGTGAAACAATGGCTGCTAAATTAGATGTGAATAAACAAAATATCATGCGTGCTATCAACTGGATTATTAAAAATCAAGAAGAAATTATATTTGAAAGTCAAAGTCAGTTAAGTTTCTTCAGTCGTGAAGATTTGGAGAAAATAGACTACTGTAAGCGTACTTTAGAAAGTTTAATTGAAGCTAAAGAAATTTATAATAAAAAAATTAGTTAAGGAGTTAAGCAATAATGGAGTGGGAATTAAGAAATTTATTTGATGATTTAGAAGTAGTACAAGAGAAAATTAATGATGTCGTAACATCTTTTGTTTGGTTTGATGATGAGTATTTCACACATGAACCTAATCATATGTTAACTAAAAAAGAAATATATACGCATGGCTGGAAATATCATGAGCATCGTATCAAAAACACACAGGTTATTGATTTAATGCTTATGTATATGAAAGATTTTGATGACATTATGAAGAAAATCCGTGAAATAGAAAAAGCGTCATCTGATATGAATAGTTTGGCGACTATATCAGATAACGCATAGAACTTTAATAATCTAACAACAGAGTAATTAAGGAATTACACATTTTTATTATAACATCTTTGCTCTGTTGTTTCATTAGAGGTGAAGAAATTGAACAAAATCATATTAGAACACGATACACAAGTTTCTGTAATTTGGTATGAAAGTTTGGACTCGAGATCGTTTAAAAAGTTTTCACAGCCTAAGTGGAGTGAGTTAGTTAATAGGTTATCAATTCCACAAAATAATACAAATAAATATGCTCGTGGTGTTGCTGTATATGGTGATATAAAAGATGGCACGGATGAATATGGAAACGAATATAAGAAATACCGTAACAATGACAACGTGATTTATCGTGATGTCCTAGTGTTGGACTACGATGATATACACAAGTTGAAACCACTGCACGATGCAATTACAGACACTTTAAAAGGCGTTGCGTGGTTTTGGCATACTACGTTTAATCATCAAACAGAAAGCCCTAGAATACGCTTGTATGTGCCATTAAATGAGCGTGTCAATGCAGATGATTACCGTAAGTACACAAAAGTGTTAGTAAGCAAGATAGGTCATCCAGTAGATGAGGGGAGCTTTCAACCTAGCAGAGCTATGGCGTTACCTGTATATCAGCAAGATAAATATCCATTCTTACACCAATATAATGACGCCCCACTTTTGAGGACTGAAAAATTAAAAGAATGGTCGAATGAAGTAAAAGTTCATGAAGATAAACCAATAACCGTTACTTATAACAAACGTGACAGTGCGTATTGGCGTGAAATTGCATTCGGTGTAGGTGAAGGTGAACGCAATAAAACATTAGCATCTTTAACAGGGTACTTATTACGTCGGTATGTGGACGCTAACCTAGTTTATGGATTGGTAAGTGCATGGGCGATGACCTGCACTCCACCTATTGATCAAAAAGAAGTTAATAGAACATTCAAAAGTATTTTGAAAAAAGATAGTAAAAACAAATAAGGAGGTCATTATTTGGAAGATGTAAGCAACGAAGATGTGTTTGAACTTATTGAGGAAACTAGTGCGAATAAACCATTTAGACAAGAAGTTATCCCTAAAGGTTATGAAATTGAACAACATCAAAATGGTGTGGCGCTTTATCAAATTATTCCTAGTAAAAAAGATGGCGAACTAGATAAGAAAATATTTATCACTAATACAATTCCCCAAATTACTGAACGATTCGAAGATATTGAAAGCAATGAAGTGAGTTTTAATATGCTTTTTTATGATAATCATTTACCAGTGAATTTAGGTGTTAGTGCTGAAGAAATATCTGATAGTCGTCAATTACTGAAATTAGTTAATCGAAAATTAGATGTAACTTCAACCACTTCAACTAGGTTGATTGACTATATTAATAAGTCAAAACGATATAATCCACCAGTAAATGTTAATGTGGCCACTCGTTTGGGGCATGTGAAAGGATATTTTATTTATCCCTATCAAGAAGAAATGAAGAATAGCAACATAAAGTTATTTAATAATGATAAGGGATTTCAGAAATTGATAGATTCGTTTCAAAGTAAAGGCACACTTAATAGTTATTCAGAAAATGTATTCAATAAAATTAAAGACTTTCCTATGGTTATGGCCATGTTATATGCGTCACTTGGTTCAGTATTGTTACGTGAATTTGGACTACAGCCTTTCATTGTAGAAATATCGGGCAGTACCTCAACTGGTAAGACATTTACATTGAATTTAGTATCTAGTGTATGGGGGACAAGTGATCTTATTAGTACATGGGGTTCTACGAAGAACAGTATTGAAGCAATGGCATCATTCTTAAATTCATTTCCAATGTTTAAAGATGATACACGTAATACACATCCCAAATTCGTAGCTAATGCAACTTACAATTTCTCCAGTGGTGAAAGTAAATCAAGAAGTAATATCAATTTAACACTTAATGCCAAAAAAGAATGGCGAAATATAATGCTTTCTACAGGCGAGGCATCTATTTCTAATATGGCAGATGAAAAAGCTGGTGTTTCTGCCCGTGTCGTAACGTTACAGGATCAACCATACCCAGATAACTTTGATTTTACCACTTTAGATAAGGCATTTCGAGAAAACTACGGAACATTAGGCGTAGCATTCATCAAGCAATATAAATCAAAAAAAGAGGCATACAAGAGTGCATTTGAAAGTTATCAACGGTACTTTAATCAAAAAGGTAGTAATGAAATCATGCAACGTTTAGGACGTGCATTTGCATTACTACAGGTTACTGGCGAAATACTAAATGATATTGAGGGATTTGAACATGATCATTTTAAAATAATTGAACAAGCCTATGACAGCATGATTAGAAATAATAAAACGATAGATAAACCTAAACAGCTATTAGAGGAATTACTTCAGTATTTAGATGCGAATAGAAATAATATTGCTGGTGATGGTTATAGTTCTGTCAAAAATGGTGATATCAAAGCAATATTTAAACGTGATTATTTATGTATATTGGGTCAAACTGTACACGATAAATTAGGTCATGAAATGCATACTATTACAGGCCAATGGGGCAAAAAGGGATATTTAATTAAAGGTGAAAAAGATCGCTTGCAAAAAAGGGTGAGTCACAAAAACGTTAAGTATAGAGGATTTGCTATAAGACAAGAAGTACTAGAAGAATTAGGATTTGATTTCTCGAATTCTCATAATCCTTATTCAGATTATTAAATAGTTCCCAAAGTTCCCGATAAGTTCCCGTTAAAAATATACAAACGGGAACCCTAAAACTACTTTAACCACAAGCAATTAAGGTTAATAGTTCCCGAAGTTCCCGATAGATAATAATATTATTTATTATTTGAAAATGAACAATGTTATAAGTTTTTAACATATATGAAAGAAAAATTTTAATGGGTACAGCGGGAACTAAGTTTATTCAATGCCTATATATCAATGGTTTGACTAGTTCCCGATAAGTATTTTGGACCGGGAACTCAACGGGGACTAGTTCCCGATTATAAAAACATGGAGGTCAAAAATGACAACAATTACAGAGCAAGGGTATCAACAGTTTAAAATGTTAAGCAATAATATGATGTTTAGAAAACATGTTAAAGATAGTCAAAATGAAATTACTAAAATTTTAATGAGTTTATTAATGTGTGGACCTACAAAAATGCATAAAACCATGTTGAGTAGAGTGCTACTGCTTCGAGATAAATACTATTTATATATTAGTGGTGGATCACTACATTTATTTACTAGAGATTTTAAAGGTGCGATTTCGTTTAATGTTAAACAAACTAATCCAAAACATATTGATTACTTTACTGATGATTGGATCGTTGAAATAGATAATTTAAATTCTCTTAAAAAAGGTTATGGCAATCAGTTAATGAATGAAGTTTTAGAGATAACTTCTGTTATGAAAGTTGATGTTTGTTTATGGACTGAAACGACGTCTAATACGAGATATTTTGAAAAATATGGTTTTGAAAGCATCGGTAAACGTGGAAGAGCGAAAGAAAATTTGATGATTAAGAGAAAAGAGGCATAGCAATATGAACATTGAAATTATACCGAATCAGTTTGAAACAAGAGCAGGTACTTTATTAAGATATTACGCAGGTTTATTAGAAAGTAGTAGAGATAATCATTTTGCTTTCAAAATATATAATGATCCATTCGATATGGTCTATGTGATGACGAAAGAGAAGTTATACGGTCATGTATATATTAAAGATTGCAAAGTGAGACAATCGTTCGAATTAGCGTCTCCTGAGCACACTGAGGGGCTTATAAGAAGCATTGAGGGGCACTATGCAGGTTATGAAATACCAGATGGTACACATGACACTATAAGCGATATGATGGCTAGTTTTATGTTTGATAATGATTATTTTATGTATGAACTTGAGACGTTCGCAGAAAGTAATAATAGTGACATGTTCGACTACATGAGTAGAGATTTCAATATAGATGAACTTGAGGGCGTTCAAACTAGTAATGCAGATGTTATAGGTAATATAGAAGCATTGTATCAGTTAGCTACTGGAATTAATGAACCAGCACCAGAGTTAGTTGAGGGCTTGAAAGTCATTACTGAGTTTATTCAGAATGAGAAGGCGAATGAAGTTGATAGTAAAGTATTAATTGAACGATTGAATGAGTTAAAACACTCTTATTACAAAGGTGTGAAATCATAAATTTATCGGTCATGCACTTAGTAGGTGCATGGCTTTTTATATATAAATCGTAATTGTTAAGATTTGTTAATGATTTTAGATTGAGTTAAGGCAAAAACGAACATAAGTTCTATAATAGAAAGTGTGTGAAATTGTATGAAAAGTAGTATAAACGCTTTATTTATAGTGTTAAATGGAATGTTAAGAAGTTATATAAACGTTACTAAAATAAGAACATTTGTTTGTTATTTAGGTGTAAATTTAGTATAATAGTGTTATAGAAGTAATTATACTTTTATGTAGATTGGTTAGTTTCTTGCTCGCTGAAATCACGAATGCAAAATAGTTAAAAACTGTAAATTGATTGATTTGTTTCATTTAATACCTCCTCATTTACTTAGGTCTGCTCAATTAAGAATGAAATGAGGATAAAACAATGACAATAACAATTGAAAAAGAATTAACGAACGATCATATCAGAGTATTAAACGTATTACGCAACACTAAGCACGAGATTATTACTAAGCAAAATATATTTAATCAATTGAATATGGAATTTAACCGAAACAACGACAGATGGTTAAGAAATACGATTAATAGTTTAGTAGTTGATTATGGTTATCCAATCGGATATAGCTATAAAAAAGATGCAAGAGGTTATTTCATGGTTAAATCTGAGGAACAGAAAGAATTAGCCTTAAGAAGTATCAAGCGTCATATCGAAGGTAGTTTAAAGCGATATGAGGCGTTAAAGAAAACTGAGATTTAAGGTGATGTAGTGAGTGCAGCAATTGAAATTATTCAAGAGAAAGTTAGCGATTACGAATTGTTCACTAGATTTAATACTTACTACATTCAATCAAGAATAGCACTCATAGAAAGTGATATAGAAGATATGTATGACCGAACTACACCTAGTTTATGTAGTGATATTGTATCTGAAAGTATTTACTATGAGAGTTATTCCGTTGAAAATCTAGCAATCGCTATATTAGAAGAACGCCAGAAATTAGAACGGTATAAAAGGAAAAGTCAAAGAGATTTAAACGCCTTTTATACTGTTCTAGGGCGTTTCT
>NZ_KV792231.1:0-831 GCF_001808125.1 Staphylococcus sp. HMSC14D10
TACCAGGTCTCACCGTTTATGTTGATGAGAATGAGAAGGACGCTTATAAACTTAAACAGCAATTAGATGATATGATCCCACTTGAAAAACACAAGAAACAATTATCTAAAGCCATTGGTCTAGATATAAGTGAATGGACACTAGATGAAGTCGTACCATCATTACCACCTTATGATGCATTAGAGAAAAAAGTTGTAAAATCTGTGTATGAAGCCGTACAGCGTGCTATTATGACCGAGCAACTTACCTTACGTGATGTATTAGATCGATTTGGTACTTGGGTAGGACATAAAACGATAGTGGGAACACCGGAACAAGTAGCGGATGAAATGATTGAATGGTTTGAAAAAGAAGCGTGCGATGGTTTTATGTTAATGTCACCAACATATCCAAACGCATTTGAAAAATTTATTGATTTAGTCATTCCAGTTCTTCAAGCGCGTGGCGTGTTTAGAAAAGAATATGAAAGTCATATGTTAAAAGACCATTTAAATATAAATACAGAGAAAGTATAATTAAACTTCCTTTTATTCAATAGATATCATAAAAAAAGACTTCCTCCATTAGGGGGAAGTCTAAAATGTTCTTCATATTATTCCATTTTAACTTTTGCTTTATCAGATTCTTTTTTATATTTTTGATACATAATCCAAAGAATAATTCCCCATACTGGTATAAATAATACGGTTCTGTTGCAAAGTTGAAAAATAAATGTCTAATCTCAATTTTAAAATAATACTTTGTGTTAATTTGTTAGCATGATGCTAATTTCATGGCATGGCGAAAATCCGTAGATTTGAAGAGACCTGCGGTTCTTTTTATATAGAGCGT
>NZ_KV792233.1:0-653 GCF_001808125.1 Staphylococcus sp. HMSC14D10
AAATAAACGTTAAATTAGAAACCAAAGATTTTACTTAATTCAGTTACACCGTTTGAAACGATATCTAAAATACTTGTACCTAATTTAGTCCAGTCTTGGTTTTGACCTGCTTCAATTGCACTTTTTACTGCGTTTGCGATTTTTTCCATGATCATTATCTCCTTTGTATTGTTTATATATATTAATAAAATGTTATCTGTCGAACTTAAAATCCGAATAATTTACCTAGAATGCCTACACCGTTTTCTACGATACCTACAATGCTTGTACCTAATTTAGCCCAATCTTGGTTTTGGCCTGCTTGAACTGCATCTGAAATTGCTTGTACTAATTTTGACATTTAAATCGCTCCATTCTTTTAATTTTATATATTTAAATTGTTTAATTTTTAGATTTAGAAACCGAAGATTTTACTTAATTCTGTAACACCGTTTGAAACGATATCTAAGATACTTGTACCTAATTTAGTCCAGTCTTGGTTTTGACCTGCTTCAATTGCACTTTTTACTGCGTTTGCGATTTTTTCCATGATTACTATCTCCTTTATAATGTTTATTTATATTTTCAATAAATGTTATATGTGGAAACTTAGAATCCGAATAATTTACCTAAAATGCCAACACCGTTTTCTACGATACCTACAATGCTTGTAC
>NZ_KV792233.1:673-72408 GCF_001808125.1 Staphylococcus sp. HMSC14D10
CTTGTACTAATTTTGACATTTAAATCGCTCCATTTCTTTTTATTTAAAGTATTTAAATCTTAATGTATAAAATTCAATAGATACATTAAGCTATTTCTTAAAACCAAAAACGATTAATTGGTAAGTTTTTGTTTACCTATCGTTTTGTTACTTATACTATATAGTGATTTATGCTATTTGCGTTCTATCTTTCTTAACTTATAAATTAGACATCAAAACTGTAGACCTTTGATTACATAAAACACACTTAGGCATTCAAATATGTTGTGCAAAATCTGACAATTCTGCAAACGTTTACAAGACCTTTACATTAGCTTTATATTTCTTTAAAATTCACCTTGTTTTATAAACCCTTTAACCTACTTAGAGACCATTGCAAGTCAAGGATTCTCATTACAACCATTTATCTAAACAGACAAGTGAATATACTCTAGTCCTTTTCAACTATTTAATTAATCGTAATGTTAGTCATTGCAATTTTATTAATTTCTGTATTTCACTATTTATCATGATACTTTTATTTTGTAATTGGATTGAGTATATGAATAATAGATGAGAATAATTTCAACACTTAGGATCTATTTATTACTTTATTCATTCATAGATGTTTATAGTTTGTTCATAGTTGTTTATAATGCCTCCCATTGGTTCTATATATTTGATTACTTCTGCGTCCATATGGCTTGAAGATATTCATTCAATTGCTCGACTTTATGTCTTATTGCACTTGCACATAATCGATATGAGTTACAAATACACATAATTAGTGAAAAATATAAACTTTTTTTATATTAAAGCTATTGCTAAATAAGGTTTCTTTAGCTATAATTATTCTTGTGTTAAAAATTCATGTCCTGGTAGCTCAGCTGGATAGAGCAATGGCCTTCTAAGCCATCGGTCGGGGGTTCGAATCCCTCCCAGGACGTCATTAACTAAAAATTACATATATTTTTAGGTTGAGAACGCTGTTATGACGGCGTTCTTTTTATTTTGTCTTGTAACTAAGCTAAACTGCACCAAAAATAGAAAAACCCGCCATGTTATGACGAGTTTCTAAGATAATATTATTATGTTGTTAGTTTAAAAATTTTTGACACGTATTTGACACGTGATCAACAACTTTTTTACCTAAAAAATTTAGTTTTTAAATGTAAGTATTAAATTAATTATTGAAATGACCAAAATGACTATTGCAAAATAAAACGTTAAAGACGTTAGTTTTTCACTTCTCAATTTAAAAACTCCATTCAATATTAATATTCTATTAACCAATATTATATGTATTGGAATAAACACTTAGGAGTTAATTAAATGCTTAAGTGTCTATATATCAAAGTTCAAATTCAATCGTTTCTATAATATGATTATCTCGATTTCTATAATTTAGAATAGCCCTACCATTCACTTCATCAATAATGAGTTCGGCAAACGTTTCTTCAATACCACTGCGAGATTGTGATATACTGCCTGGATTTATGACATGTACACCATCTAAATGCTCATATTTTGCAACATGAGTATGACCATAAAATGCAAATTGACATCCCTGAGATTTAGCTTTTTGTGCTAAATGCATACGAGTTTGATTTACTGAATACAAATGTCCATGAGTATATAAAGCCTTTAAACCTTTAATTTCCACTTCTTCTTCATTAGGAAATTCAGGATAAAAGTCACAATTCCCTTTTACTCTTCTATATAGGCTTAGTTCAGTATCATTATATTCAAATTCTGAATCCCCTAAATGTAATAAAACATCAGCATCCTTATGCGCTTCATATAAGTGATATAAAATACCAGATTCTGTATGATTGTCACTGACGATAAGCCACTTTGTCATTACTTTTCACTCTCCAAATAAGCATTCAATTTTTTAATTGCATTACCTCTATGACTGATTTCACTCTTTTCTGTTGCTGTAAGTTGAGCCATAGTTTTACCTTTTTCAGGCACATAGAAAATAGGATCATAACCAAAACCATGCTCGCCCTGTCTTTCAGTAGTAATCACTCCAGAAACAGTACCTTTGAAAGTTTGAGTAGTTTCATTAGGTGCACTCATACTAATGACGCAAACAAATTGTGCATCTCGATTTTCGATACTATCTAAATTCTTTAATAATTTATCAATATTAGCATCATCACTCTTATCTAATCCTGCATATCTAGCTGAATAAACGCCAGGTTCGCCATTTAGAGCAAATACCTCTAATCCACTATCATCTGCTATCACACGTTTATTCAATACTTTTGCAGCTTCTTCAGACTTTAATCGTGCATTCTCTTCAAAAGTTGTTCCCGTTTCCTCTACATCAAAGTCTTTTATTAGTTCTGATATACCTATCACATTGTCATTGGGAAAAATTGATTTAAAATCATTAATTTTACCTTTATTATTTGTAGCAATTACGATGTCTGTCATTCATATTCCTCCTTGATTATTCATCTACACTGATGCGTTCAACTTCAACATCTAATTTTAACCATTGTAGAATGATATTTTTAATATGTACTGTATCTCCAGTAGCAAAGAATCTATGCTCTGGATGTTGTGTATAACTCGCATGTTCATTACTAAAAGTTAATAAAGCACTAACTTCACGTGCTGTTTCTAATCCAGAGGAAATAACTTTTTTCTCTCCTCCAAAATAATCATTTATAGGCTTATATAACAATGGATAGTGTGTGCATCCTAAAATTATCGTATCTGCATCAGTATTTCTCCACTGTTTTAACGTTTGATGAATGACAATACTTGTAATTGTAGGGTCATCGTAGCGCATTTGTTCAACTAGTGGAACAAACCCAGGGCAAGCTACACCATAAACATGTACGTTTGGGTTAATGCGCTTAATATGATGTCTATACGCCTCAGATTTAATTGTTCCTTCAGTCCCTAAAATTAAAACATTTTGATTTTTAGTAGTCATAATGGCTGTTCTTGACCCTGGCTCAATAACTCCAATAACTGGAATAGGCAGCAATTGTTGCAAATGTTCTAATGCTACAGCGGTAGCTGTATTACAAGCTATTACAAGCATTTTAATATCAAATTGCATTAATTTATTAGCAAGTTGAGTAGTAAATTGTTTAACTTCATCACCAGGTCTTGGACCATAAGGACATCTTGCAATATCCCCTAGATAGTAAATTGTTTCGTTGGGTAATTGACGCATGATTTCTTTAGCAACTGTCAAACCACCTACACCTGAATCTATAACACCAATTGGTTTGTTCATCTTCATTCATCCTTATAACACATAATACATTTATTTTATCATATACATGCTAAGAGTTTGACTAATCCGATTAAGCATTCATATACATACCTTAAAAAGCTTTATAAAGAAAAAAGTAGTTAATCAATTCAATTAAGAATCATTAACTACTTTTCAAATTATAATTAAATGTATATATTAATCTACTTTGTGGTCTGAGCCGAAGAATGATTTAAACATATGGAATGTTGTTTCTCTATTCATAGCTGCGATAGAAGTTGTCAAAGGAATACCTTTCGGACAAGCATTTACACAGTTTTGAGAATTACCACATTCTTGCAAACCGCCAGCACTCATTAAAGCGTCTAATCGTTCGTCTTTAGTCATTGCACCAGTTGGATGTAAGTCGAATAAACGAACTTGAGAAATTGCCTGAGCACCAACGAATTTATTATTTTGAGTAACATTAGGACAAACTTCTAAACAAACACCACACGTCATACATTTAGATAACTCATAAGCTGTTTGACGTTTTTTCTCAGGCATACGTGGTCCTGGTCCTAAATCATACGTACCATCAATAGGAATCCAAGCTTTCATACGTTTTAAGTTATCAAACATTCTAGTACGATCCACTTGTAAGTCACGAATAACAGGGAAAGTACTCATTGGTTCAAGACGTATAGGTTGTTCTAATTGATCAACAATTGCTGAGCATGATTGTCTAGCACGTCCATTGATGACCATTGAACAAGCACCACAAACTTCTTCTAAACAGTTCATATCCCATGTAACAGGTGTTGTTTTTTCACCTTTATTATTTACTGGATTACGTCTGATTTCCATTAAACATGCGATTACGTTCATATTTTCTTTATAAGGAATTTCAAACGTTTCTTCATACGGTTTAGAATCTTGATTATCTTGTCGTTTGATAATCAACTTGATTGATTTTTGTTTTGGTTCTTTTTGCTCTTTTTCATTTGTATTATTATCGTTTTGGCGAAGTTCTTCGGGAGTGTCTTTTACTGATTGATTGTCAGCCATTATTTTTTACCTCCTTTAGACTTACTTGTATAGTCACGTTTACGTGGTGGAATTAAACTTACATCAACTGGTTCATAAGTGAATTTAGGCGCTTCTTCTCTACCTTGATATTCAGCTAATGTTGTTTTTAACCATTCATCATCATTACGGTCAGGGAATTCTGGTTTGTAATGTGCGCCACGAGATTCGTTACGATTGTAAGCCCCAATTGTAATTACACGTGCTAAAACTAACATATTCCACAATTGACGAGTGAAGAATACAGCTTGGTTACTCCAAGTTTGTGTATCTTCCATATCAATATTTTCATAACGTTTCATTAATTCAACGATTTTTTTATCTGTTTCTAATAATTTATCGTTTTCACGAACAACTGTTACGTTCGCTGTCATAATTTCACCAAGTTCACGGTGAAGTTTATATGCATTTTCAGTTCCACGCATATTTAATAATTTATCAAAGCGTTCTTGCTCTTCATCGACACGTTTTTGATAAATGCTGTCATCTAATTCAGTATATGTTGTTTCTACATTCTCAACATATTTTATTGCATTAGGACCAGCTACAGTACCACCGTAGATTGCAGATAATAATGAGTTGGCACCTAATCGGTTACCACCATGTTGAGAGAAATCACATTCCCCAGCTGCAAATAATCCTTTAATATTAGTCATTTGATCATAGTCTACGTATAAGCCACCCATTGAATAGTGAACGGCAGGGAAAATTTTCATTGGAACTTTACGTGGGTCATCACCCGTAAATTTCTCATAAATTTCAATAATACCACCAAGTTTAACATCTAATTCGTGTGGATCTTTATGAGATAAATCAAGGTAAACCATGTTTTCCCCGTTTATACCTAATTTCTGATTGATACAAACATCAAAGATTTCACGCGTTGCAATATCACGAGGTACTAAGTTACCATAATCAGGATATTTCTCTTCTAAGAAGTACCAAGGTTTACCGTCTTTGTATGTCCAAATACGACCACCTTCACCACGTGCTGATTCACTCATTAGGCGTAATTTATCATCACCAGGAATAGCTGTTGGGTGAATTTGAATAAATTCACCATTTGCATATTTAGCACCTTGTTGGTATGCAATTGATGCCGCTGAACCTGTATTAATCATTGAGTTTGTTGTTTTACCGAAAATGATACCAGATCCACCAGTTGCCATAATAACGGCATCTGAACCAAATGATTTAATTTCAGAAGTTGTCATATTTTGAGCTACGATGCCTCTTGCAGCATTGTCCTCATCTTTGACAATTCCTAGGAATTCCCAACCTTCATACTTAGTTACTAATCCATCTACTTCAAATGAACGTACTTGTTCATCAAGCGCGTATAATAATTGTTGACCAGTAGTTGCACCTGCAAAAGCAGTTCTGTGATAAAGCGTACCACCGAAACGTCTAAAGTCTAATAGCCCTTCTTTTGTTCTACTAAACATAACGCCCATACGGTCCAATAAATGAATGATTGATGGAGCAGCTTCAGCCATAGCTTTAACAGGTGGTTGGTTTGCTAAGAAGTCCCCACCATAAACTGTATCATCAAAGTGAATCCAAGGAGAATCCCCTTCACCTTTGGTATTTACCGCACCGTTAATACCACCTTGGGCACAAACAGAGTGCGAACGTTTAACAGGTACAATTGAGAATAAATCTACATGCGCACCTTGTTCTGCAGCTTTAATTGTTGACATCAGACCGGCAAGTCCTCCACCGACAACAATAATTTTTTTCTCTGCCATAGAAAAGTCACTCCCCTAAAATATATCGATAGCTTAACGTAATTGCTTAAGCTCATTTGATAAGTACGTGATATAAATACTTATCTAAAATTCAACGTACTATATATGATTACAAATTGTGTTTTATACAAATGCGAAAATTGCAGATACTCCAATGTATCCTAGAACTAAGAATACGATTAAAGAGATCCAAGTGAATACACGTTGTGATTGTTTAGATTGTAAGAATCCCCATGTTACAAAGAATGACCATAAACCATTTGAGAAATGGAAAATAACACATAATACACAAACGATATATACGATAACCCAAATTGGATTTTCAAGTGTTTTGTGCATCAATTCAAAATCAACTGCTTTACCAAAGAAGTATTTTTGAATTGTAGTTTGCCATAAATGCATGAAGATAAATACGAATGTCACAATACCTGAAAATCTTTGTAATGCAAACATCCAGTTTCTAAATAAAGAATAATGACCGATATTTTCTTTAGCTGTAAATGCAATGTGAATACCATACAAACCGTGATATAAAATTGGAATATAAATTAATAAAAATTCAACTGCTAATAAAAATGGAATTGATTCCATAAAGCCAGCTGCCTTATTAAAAGCCTCTGCCCCTTGTGTTGCTTGATGATTCACAATTAAATGAACAACTAAAAATGCACCAATTGGAATAATACCTAGTAACGAGTGAACACGTCTAAGGTAGAATTCATTTTTAGACTTTGCCAAAAGGAGTCCCCCCTGTAAAACTATTGATTTAAATAGTTTATTTATAAGAAAGTCTTTACAATCAAGAAACATCATAATGATTTACTATTTTATTTAGTACTTGTTCATTGTTAAATTATTGTGACAATAATCAATAAATATCGGTTCTATTAAGAACTATGTAAACAAGTAGGACTTAAAAAAGTAAATAAATCATATTTGTTTTAATGAGAAATGTTAGTATTACATTAATCATTAATAAAACCACTTTAATGATAATGTTTCTCAATCAGAAAACGCTTCCATACTTTCTTAAAAAAATAAACTTTTTGTTAACTGTATTGTAACATTTTTTATATGTTTTTGGGCTATGAGAATAATTCTCATAGCCCTTTTTTTAATTAATCATTTGATAATGCTTGCTGCAAGTTTAGTGCAACCTTTTCAGGAAGTCCTGCTTTCTTCAAATCCGCTACACTCGCTTCCTTCATTTTCTTAATCGATCCAAATGTTCTTAACAAACTTGTCTTGCGTTTGCTTCCAATTCCATCAACAGTGTCCAATACTGATTGTAATCCTGTTTTTTGACGTGTTTGACGATGGAATGTAATTGCGAAACGGTGTACTTCATCTTGAATTCGATGTAATAAATAGAATGCTTGACTATTCTTCTTCAATGGTACAACTTCTGCATTTGTTCCATAAAGTAACTCTGACGTTTGGTGTTTATCATTTTTTCTTAATCCAGCGACCGGAATATCCAGTCCTAGTTCATTCTCTAGAACATCTAATACACCCGACATATGTCCTTTCCCACCATCAACTATAATCAAATCAGGTAACGGTAAGCCTTCATTTAGAACACGTGTGTATCTACGACGAACAACTTCTCTCATTGATTTGTAGTCATCAGGTCCATCAACTGTTTTAATTTTATATTTTCTATAACCTTTTTTATCTGCTTTTCCATCAACAAAGGTTACCATAGCAGACACAGGGTCTACACCTTGTATGTTTGAGTTATCAAATGCTTCAATACGAATAGGTGTTTGTATACCCATTCGTTCACCGAGCTCCTCTATTGCCTTTATCGTACGTGATTCATCTCTAGCAATTAGCTCGAATTTATTTTCAAGAGCGACTTCCGCATTATGGTTTGCTAAATCTACCATTTCTTTTTTTGCGCCACGAGCTGGCTGTACAATTTTAGTACCTACTACAGATTGAATCATATCTTTATCTAAATTTTTAGGAACATGTACTTCTTTGGGTAATATATGCTGATTTAAACTATAGAATTGACCTATAAATGTATAAAATTCTTCTTCTTCAGATTGCTGTTGTAAAGGAATCATTGTAGCATCTCTTTGTATCAAATTACCTTGACGAATAAAGAAGACTTGAATGCACATCCATCCTTTAGAGACACTATAACCAAACACATCTCGAATCGTATTATCAGATGACATAATTTTTTGTTTTTTAGTTAAATTATGAATATGTTGTATTAAATCACGATATTCTTTTGCACGTTCAAAGTCTAATTTTTCACTAGCATCCATCATACGATCTTCTAAATTTTTAAGTATAGTTTTATCTTCACCATTTAAAAAATCACTTATTTCACGAGTCATTTGTGCATAAACTTGTTGATCAACATCATATACACATGGTCCCATACACTGTCCAATGTGATAATAAAGACATAATTTATCAGGCATTTTATCACATTTTCTAAAAGGATAAATACGGTCTAATAACTTTTTTGTCTCTTGAGCTGAATAAGCATTAGGGTATGGTCCAAAATATTTTCCAGTACCTTTTTTAACTGTACGCGTAACAATTAACTTTGGATGCTTTTCTTTAGTAATTTTTATAAATGGATAACTTTTATCATCTTTTAATAGAATATTGTAGCGAGGCTGATATTGTTTAATTAAATTTAATTCTAAAAGCAAGGATTCAGTTTCACTTGAAGTTACTATAAATTCAAAATTTCGAATTTCTCCTACCAACCGAGTAGTTTTTGCATCATGTGCACCTGTGAAGTATGAACGTAATCTATTTCTTAAACGCTTGGCTTTGCCGACATAAATCACTAGATCATTACGATCTTTCATTAAGTAACAACCCGGTTCAAATGGAACTACACTTAATTTATTTTTAATTTTCTCTTTGTAGTCTGACAACATTTATCCTCCTTCCCATAAAATTAACTACACATAAAAAAGACGGAGCTATTACATTCTATGTAATGCCCCAGTCTCATATACGTTCAAATTATTCTTAAAGATGTTTATCTAATACTTCAGCTAAGTTTTCTTTAGGTTGGAAACCTACTACTTTATCAACTGGTTCACCGTCTTTAAATACGATTAAAGTTGGGATACTCATTACTTCAAATTTAGCTGCTGTTGATGGGTTTTCATCAACATCTAATTTTAAAATATCAGCTTTTCCATCATAATCTCCAGCTAATTCTTCTAAAACTGGTGCGATCATTTTACAAGGTCCACACCAAGTTGCCCAGAAATCAACTAATTTAACGCCTGATTGAATATTTTCATCAAAGTTTGAATCCGTTACTTTTACGATTGCCATAAATGCCAATCCTCCTTAAATTTTGAATGATGAGCAAATTATAACAGACTTTAGTAGTACGTGCATTGCAATTGCTCACTTATTAACTGTCTGTCAATAATTGTCGAATCTCACTCATTTCATTTCATTTTATTTTCACTGGCTTAATTGTACGTTATTTTCTAAAAAAATCAACAACACTGCTTACACTTTATTATGCCTTATTTAAGTTCAGCTACTGTCACACCAAAACCACCTTCACTTGGCATACCACCACGATATGATTTAACACTTTTATGTTTTTTCAAGTGATTCTGTACGGCTTTTTGGAGTGCACCGGTACCTTTACCATGAATAATATAAACTTGCTCATAATTACTCAAGACAGCTTGGTCAATATATTGATCTAATTCGCCAACCGCTTCCTCATAACGATAACCTCGTAAATCTAATTCAGTTTTAATTGTTTGACGATTTTGTCGAGTTACCATCTTAGTTGGTTTCTCTTTTTTCTTTTTAGTTTTTTCAAGGTCTTCAATAGGTAATTTCATTTTAATAATACCCATTTGAACAACTGCTTCTTCTTCATTTACAAGTTCTAATACTTCGCCCTTTTGACCATATGATAATACTTTGACCTCGTCACCTTCATGTATTTCATCATATTTTTGTTTTTGTACATCTTGTTTTATTGATCTCTCTTCATATTGATCATCTAATTGTTTCTTTTTATCAATAAGTTCGTGTTCTTTGACATCTGCACCTTTTTGATCACGTAATGTTCTTAACTCTTTTAAGATTGAATCCGCTTCTTTAGTAGCAGATTTAACACGTTGAT
Source organism: Staphylococcus sp. HMSC14D10 (assembly GCF_001808125.1). Lineage (NCBI taxonomy): Bacteria > Bacillati > Bacillota > Bacilli > Caryophanales > Staphylococcaceae > Staphylococcus > Staphylococcus sp. HMSC14D10. The sequence goes on from NZ_KV792233.1 coordinate 10,839, forward strand.
TTGCTTTTTCTTTAGCTTCATCCATCAATCTTTTCTCATAATTTTTATACTGCTCGTATTGTTGCTCTAGATCGTTATGTGTTATTTTGGCTTCTTTTAAAAGTCTATCTAACTCTATTCGTTGTTCATCAACACGTTTTGAATTCTTTTCAAGAGATTCAATCATTGAATTAATTTCTTGTTCATCTGTCCCAATCATGGTCTTAGCTTTATTAATAATACCTAAGCTAAGTCCTAATTTGCGGGAGATATCAAATGCATTAGAACGACCAGGTACACCCATCAACAATTTATACGTGGGACTTAACGTATTAACATCAAATTCAACACTAGCGTTCATGACACCTTTACGATTATAGCTATATGCTTTCAATTCTGGATAATGTGTTGTAGCCATTACTAATGAACCTATTTCACGAACGTGATCTAAGATACTCATCGCCAACGCTGCACCTTCACTTGGATCAGTACCTGCACCTAATTCATCAAATAAAACTAAACTATTTTTATCTGTCTCTTGCAAAATTTCCACAATATTCTTCATATGTGAAGAAAAAGTGGATAGTGATTGTTCAATTGATTGCTCATCACCTATATCACAATAAACATTTTCAAAGACACTTAACTGACTACCATCTAATGTCGGAATTAGCAATCCTGATTGTGCCATAATAATAATTAATCCAAGTGTCTTTAATGTAACCGTTTTACCACCCGTATTTGGACCTGTAATTATGACAGTTTCAATATCATCAACAAATTCAATTGTATTAGCTACAACCGTATCTTTATTTAATAGTGGATGATATGCATTAGGTAAATAAACGGTTCTATCTTTGTAAAACGTAGGTTTCGTTCCTTTAATTGAGCGTGCATATCGTGCTTTAGCTGTTAAAAAGTCAATTTGTCCCATGACTGATTCAGCAATTAAGCAACCATCTGCTTCGGCAGCAACCATACCTGTTAATTCTGTTAGAATTCGCTCACGTTCTACTGCCTCATCATTTCGTAAACGACTGATTTGATTATTCATTTCTACAATCGATGATGGTTCTATATAAAGCGTTTGTCCAGAGGCAGATTGATCATGAACAATCCCTTTGAAATCTTGGCGATATTCAGCTTTAACCGGTATAACATTACGATCATTGCGTACCGTTATAATAGCATCAGATAATTTCTTCTGATTGGATTGGCTTTTAACGATACGGTCTAAATTTTGTCTTATGCGTTGGTTTGTACTTGAAATTTTACTTCGTATACCTTGCAATTCATAACTTGCGCTATCATATAAATCGTGTGTTTCACATTTTTCATTTATCTCTTGGAAAAGATCCGATAAAATTGGTAATTGGTTCATTTTATCATTCAAAATTGGATACTTAACAACTTGTTCATCTTCTTCTAATAATTGATTATAAAATGTCTTAAATTGATTTTGAACTTGAATTAAACGTTTAACTAAATTTAGCTCTGTAACATTTAATACGCCACCTATATTTGCACGATGAATCAATGGTGAAATTTTGGCTAAACCACTTAAACTTGGCAAACGATGTTTATTATAAATTTGTGAAATTTCATCTGTCTCATTCATTTGAAATTCTACTGTTTCAAAATCAGTGGCTGGAGACATCTTAGACACTTTTTCACGCCCCAAGTCACTTATTGTTTCCGAAGCTACAAATGACTTGATTTTATCAAATTCTAAGACGTCTAATGTTTTTTGTCTCATACAATCCCTCTATTTCTTCAACTTTTTATTATTTCCAACAAAATCCTTAAACGCTTGACGAGACATTGTGTTAATTACTCGATCTTTATTTACAAACCCTTTTTGAGCAGTGGCTACACCATATTTCATAAAGTCTAAATGATCAATATGATGAGCATCTGTATTAATTGTTAATTTTACATTAGGATATTTTTTAACTGTTTCAGCATTTAAGTCTAATCGCTTAGGATTTGCGTTAATTTCCATTATTGTATTTGTTTCTTCTGCTAACTTCATTAATCGATCGATATTCGGTTTGTACCCTTCTCTACGACCGATAATACGTCCTGTTGGATGAGCGATGTGTCGTACATATGGATTTCGACATGCATTTTCCAAACGTTTCATAATCTCTTCTTCTGATTGATTAAAGTTTTGGTGAATCGCAGCTATAACATAGTCAAGTTGTGATAACACATCATCATCATAATCTAACGAGCCATCAGGAAGAATATCCATCTCTGTGCCTGAAAAGATATCTATTTCTGCATATTCTTCATTTAGCTTCTTAATTTCTTCATTTTGACGTAATAAACGTTCAACTTGTAACCCATTTGCGACTTTAAGGCTTTGTGAATGGTCAGTAATCACCATGAATTGATAGCCTTTTTTTATATTTGCTTCAATCATATCTCTAATAGAAAAAGCACCATCACTATATGTGGTATGCATATGAATATCTCCGTTAATATCATCCAAAGTAATAATTTCACTTAAATCTTTATCAAATTCGCTACCGTCTTCACGTAAAGCGGGTGCAATCCATTCACTACCGAAATGTTGATAAATCTCTTCCTCACTCTGTAACTGAAGTAAAGTGCCATCTTGCTGTTCAATTCCATATTCACTTATTTTTTCATTTTGCGCTTTAGCCATTTGTCTTATACGAATGTTATGATCTTTAGAACCTGTAAAATGTTGTAATGTGTGATAGAACGCAACTGGCTCAATAAGGCGAAAATCTACGCCAATAGTCTCATCATCATACGTCAACTCTAATGAAACTTTCGTTTGGCCAACAGCAACATCTTTAACTTTATTAGGTATATTTAAAAGTTGTTGTTGTACTTCGTCTGGATGCTTCGTACTAATAATATAATCCAAATCTTTACTCATTTCTTTATAACGACGGAAGCTTCCTGCTTCTGAGTATCTCTCAATACTATCAATTGTTTCTAAATAATCGATTATGATACGATTTAAACCTCGCATAGTGTCTATTGGATAGCTATCTTTTTTTGCTCCTAAAGCTTTAACTGCTTCAAGTATATTTTGTTCAGTTTTTTTAGCAAAACCACTTAGTTCGCTCACTTTTCCACTTTCACAAGCCAATTGTAAACTTTCTTTATCTGTAATATTAAGTTCTTTATATAATTTAGCTATTTTTTTACTACCTAATCCTTGAATCTTCATTAATGGAATCAAGCCTTCTGGAACAAGTTGTTGTAATTCTTTTAAATAACTTGATTCACCTGTTTTACGATATTCATCAATGACTTCCCCTACACCTTTACCAATACCTTTTAATTCAGTAACATCTTTAATATCATCAAGTGGTCGTTCATCAATTTCTAAGCTTTGAGCTGCTTTTCTATACGCAGATACTTTAAACGTATTTTCCCCATTTAATTCCATATATATAGCAATTTTTTCTAATAATTGAATTACATCTTTTTTTGTCATTCTAATCACTCCATAAAAAGAAGACCAGGACATTTAACAAAGAAGCCTTGTCCTGACCTTATATCAGTTTTGTTTTATAAATTTAAAATATAAGACGAGAAAAATGGTGTATGAAACAAGATAAGTTTGCCTATGTACGCATGTTGTAAATTGTGTTGTAACCACTCAATTGGATACAATGCTAACACATAGATTGATAACTGTATCGCAACAACTGCCATCACTACACTTATTAAACTACCAAATAGTCTACTGATTTGGTTAATCATTCGATACGTCACTATATTATCAAAAGTAATTATTATAAGATATAAAATCAACTTACAAAGTGAGGCAATTAGTAAAAATGCAATAATTGTATCAAAGCGTTGCTGCAAATCATTAAAATGAAATGCATACTTCATATCATATGCAATTGTCTTTGGAAAAGGTATAAATACAATTAACTGCGAACTAATTCGATAATAAAATTGATGTGCTATAACTAATGAGACTATCGTTGAAAATAAATGTAAACTATTCAACCATCCCCCTCTTCTATACCCTATAATAAGACCATACACAATAATAATAGCTATCGTAAAATCAATAATCATCTATTCTTCTCGTTGTTTTAATTGTTGAATTTCTTGTAATAGTTTGCGGTTTTCTTCTTCTAATTTAACCTTTTCATGCATAATATTAACCGCTGTTAGGATTGATTTTCTTGTAGTATCTAATCCTGTTGATTTACGTCCCATTTCTTTTAACTTTTCATCAACTAAATGTGCTACGTAACGAATATGCTCGGGGCTGTCTTCACCAATGATAGTATAATTCTGATCGTTAATTGTGACATTGATTCGATTTCTAAATTCTCCCATAGCAATAACTCCTGACATTATTTATTCTTTAAGCCTATCAATGGTTACATATAAATAACCACCTCATCTTGTACTTCAATTTAGTATGCACTTTACGCAATTTATGTAGTAGAATATCACAACTTATTATACATTAGGATATGTTGTTTGGTAAGTAGCTAACGCGTAATCATTTTAATTAATGTAAATTTGAACTACATAACTTTTCTTATGAACGTCCTCAATATGTTATGCTTATCTATGTTTTATTATATTTTGAAAAGTGAGGATCAACTAGCCTATGGCAAATGTCGTTCATAAATTATCAGAATCAGAAATCCAACATCTCTTACAACAAATTACATTTGAAACATCTCAATTACCTCCAGGAATGAAAGCGAGAACTAAATACAAACAATCTGTGATAAATATTTATAATTCAGGCAAAGTTATGTTTCAAGGAAAAAATGCGGAAGCTGTTGCCCAACAATTACTTCCAGATCATACCACTACTTCCAAGAATTCATCATCTTCTAACCAATCTTCAGGTGAAACATTAGCTTATAATCATTATAATTGTATAGGAAGTGATGAAGCAGGAAGTGGTGACTACTTCGGCCCTCTAACTGTTTGTGCTGCTTATGTTTCTAAGGAGAATGTTAAAATTTTAAAAACACTTGGTGTGGATGATTCAAAAAAATTAAATGATCAAAAAATAATCGAACTTGCTGAACAATTGATTACATTTATTCCTCATTCACTTTTAACGCTTGATAATCCAAAATATAACGATAGACAGGCTATTGGTTGGTCCCAAGTTAAAATGAAAGCTGTACTACATAATGAAGCTATCAAAAACGTCACCCAAAAAATTAATTGCAATGAGTTAAATTATATCGTTATTGATCAATTTGCAGTACGTGGTGTTTATCAACGCTATGCTTTAAGTTCACTACCCTACCCAGAAAAAACTAAATTTGAAACGAAAGGTGAATCTAAATCATTAGCAATCGCAGCTGCTAGTATTATTTCAAGATACGCCTTTGTTAAACATATGGATCATATATCACATAAAATGAAACAAGATATCCCTAAAGGTGCTAGCAATAAAGTAGATTTGATAGCTGCTCAAATTATTGATAAACATGGAATAGAAACGTTAGATATGATCTCAAAAAAACATTTTAAAAATAGAGAAAAAGCCCAAAATTTAGTGACTAAAAAATATAAATAAATTTATAAAGAGACGAATTCCATTAATACAGAATTCGTCTCTTTTACTTCATTATCTAATTGTAGCACCTTGAGCTTGTAATGCTTCCAAAATCTTATCATGAATTTTAGATACGCGTTCATCAGTTAAAGTGTCTTCTGTGTCTAAATAATTTAATCGGATTGCTACTGATTTTTTGCCTTTTTCTAAATGTTCACCTTCATAAACATCAAATACTAATGTACTTTGTAAGATGTCTTCACCATTATTATGAATAATTTGTTTCAATTCAGAAGAAGGTACATCATGATTAACTTCTAATGCAATATCTCTTGTCACACCAGGGAATTTAGGAATTTGTTTATAATTAATATATCCAACCGCTACTTGCATCATTGCATCATAATTTAATTCAAACACATACGTGCGTTTTAAATCATTATCTGCTGCAACTTGTGGGTGTAATTCACCAATGAAACCAATGTCTTGCCCTTCTAAAGATACAATCGCTGTACGTCCTGGATGTAAACCTTCAATTTTTCCAGCTTTATAACTAAATTCTAAATTTAATTTTTCCGCAACTCGGTCTACAACACCTTTAGCGATAAAGAAGTCAATTTCTTCCTTTTTACCTTGCCAAGCATTAACAACATATTCTCCAGTTAAAATACCACTTAAATATTCAACTTCATCCGGAAGTTCGCCTTCACCATTGCCAAAGAATACACGACCAACTTCATATAATCTAACATCTTTATTTTTACGAGCTACATTATATGCAGTTGCTTCAATTAAATGTGGTAATAAACTCTGACGTAAAGTAGCATGTGCTTCACTCATAGGCATTAATAAACTGATTGTTGAACGTTCTTGAAGTGCGAAGTCCTTAGCATGATCTTTAGAAACTAATGAATATGTGATTGCTTGGTTCAATCCAGCACCTTCTAGCGTTTCTTTAACGGTACGTGTTTTATGTTGACGATCCGTTAATTCTCCACTTGTTACTTCGCCAAATACTGGTAATGTTGAAGGGATTTCATCGTAACCATAAATACGCGCGACTTCTTCAATTAAGTCTTCTTTAATAGTAATATCTTTACGACGTGAAGGCACATTGACCGTTAATGTTTCGCCTTTTAATGTTGTTTCGAAACCTAATTGTCTAAAGATAGCTTGAATTTCGTCATTAGACAAATTAAAACCAATTGTTTTATTTACCTTTTCAGCTGTAATATCGATTGGTGTCACAAATGATCCTAAATCTCCTGAAGATACTCTATCTTGTAGTACTTCACCAGAAGCTAACTCTTGTAATAAGTAACATGCTCTGTCAACCGCTTCGTCAACAAATTCTGTTGCGATACCTTTTTCAAAACGACTAGAGGCTTCACTACGTAAGTTTAAACGACGTGAAGTGTGACGAATTGATACTGGGTCGAATATTGCACCTTCTATTACTACGTTGGTAGTTTGTTCAGTTACTTCTGAAAAGTCGCCACCCATTACGCCAGCTAATGCAATAGGTTCTTTACCATTAGAAATAACGATATCAGTATCTACTAGCTTGCGCTCATTATTGTCTAATGTAGTCATTGTCTCTTCATCTTTCGCTTGTCGTACAACAATGTCTTTAGAGCCGATATGATTTTGATCAAACATGTGTAACGGTTGACCATATTCTAATAAAACATAGTTTGAAATATCTACAACATTATTAATTGGTCGTATACCTGCTTTTATTAAACGTGCTTGCATCCAAATTGGAGATGGTTCTATACTTATGTTTTTAACAACACGCGCACTATAATAAGGGACTTTTTCAGGATTATTGATTGTTACTGATAATTCATTTGTTGCAGATTCTGAAATTTCATTACTTTTAGTAGTTGGTTTCGTCATTTCAGTTTGATACAACGCAGCTACTTCATAAGCTGTACCTACCATACTTAATGCATCGGCACGGTTAGGTGTTAAATCAAATTCCATCACTTGATCATTTAAATATAGTGCTGTTAATGCATCCGTTCCTGGCTCAACTTCTGTCGGAAAGACAAAAATACCATTTTCATATGCTTTAGGTACCACATTACTTGAAATACCAATTTCTTGTAATGAACAAATCATACCTTCTGAACGCTCACCACGTAATTTAGCACGTTTAATTTTAATGCCTCCTGGTAAGCGACCACCAACTTTCGCAACAATGACGTGTTGACCAGCATCTACATTGGGTGCACCGCAAACGATTTGAACAGGTTCTTCCTCACCAATGTCTACTTGGCAAATATTTAATTTATCTGCATCAGGATGCTTTTCTTTTGATTGAATATAGCCGACCACTAGATTTTTAACATCTTTTGTATAATCTATCATGTCATCTACTTCAATACCTGTACGGGTAATACGTTCTGCTAAATCTTCAACCTTAACCCCTGCATCTACGTAATCTTTTAACCATTCATTAGAAATCAACATTATGCTTCACCTCTATCTTCAACAGCTTTAAATTGTTCAAGGAATCGAACATCATTTGTATAGAAATGACGAATATCTTCAATACCATATTTCAACATCGCGATACGGTCAGGACCCATACCAAATGCGAAACCAGAATACTCATTTGAATCGAATCCAGCCATTTCAAGTACATTCGGGTGTACCATACCCGCACCTAAAATTTCAATCCATCCTGTATGTTTACATACGTTACAGCCTTTACCTTTACATTTGAAACATGATACGTCCACTTCTACAGAAGGTTCAGTGAACGGGAAGTAACTAGGACGTAATCGAATTTCACGGTCTGCACCGAATAATTTTTTCGCCACTAATTCTAATGTTCCTTTTAAATCACTCATTTTAATGTTTTTATCAACAACTAGTCCTTCAATTTGTGTGAACTGGTGACTATGTGTCGCATCATCTGAATCACGGCGATAAACTTTACCAGGACAAATAATTTTAACTGGTCCTTGTCCATTGCGTTTTTCCATTGTGCGTGCTTGTACTGGAGATGTGTGTGTACGCATTAAGATTTCATCAGTAATATAAAAACTATCTTGCATATCACGTGCCGGATGGGATTTAGGTAAATTTAAAGCTTCAAAATTATAATAATCTTGTTCTACTTCATAGCCATCAACAATTTCGTAACCTAGACCTAAGAATAAATCTTCAATTTCTTCAACTGTTCGTGTTAAAGGATGTTTAGAACCTATACTAATTTGTCGACTTGGCAATGTTACATCGATTGTTTCTTCTGCTAATTGTTGATTTAATTTTTCGTTTTTTAACAATTCTTGCTTCTCATCTAATTCTTTTTGAATTGTTTGACGTAGTTCATTTACTTTTTGACCATATGCTGGCTTTTCTTCATTAGGTAAATCTTTCATATTTTTCATTAATCCACTTACTGAGCCTTTTTTACCTAAGTATTTAACTTTAACATCTTGTAATTCGCGTTCATTTTGAGCTTCATTAATATCAACAAGTGCTTGTTGTTTTAATTCTGCCATTGAATCGTTTTGAGTCATTGACTTACACCTCTCACATTATATTCACTATTTATTGTTAACATTTTTTCATAAAAAAAGACTTCCATCCCAAAACTGGGACGAAAGTCTTTCCGTGGTACCACCCAAATTTATGCATATGCATACACTTGTAATCGTTGGTAACGAAGACGTACTCCGACCTAAATTTCTTTAAGTAACCAAAAAGATGAAAGAAACTAATACATGTTGGAGTAAATTGCAGTCATGTTTACTCTCCCTGTACAACACTTTATATCAGTTAAGGTCTTTTTATCGGTTATATTTTCAATTTTTATAACTTAAGTTATTAATTTACATTGATTATTGTGTACATCTAAGTATAGCCGATTTTATTTCTCAAGGTCAACCTTTCAAATGATAAAGTAAAATACTTCCAGCAATAGCTACATTTAAGCTTTCCGCCTTGCCGTAAATTGGTATTGTTAAATTTTGTGATGTTTCATTTAATAATGCTTTGTTCACACCTTCACCTTCATTACCTAGTAATAAGGCAAATATATCTTGAGATGCTACCTCCTTATATGGTTGCGCATTCTCAAGCGCAGTACCATAAACTGGTCCATTAAAATCAGCGATAAATGTTTTCAAATCTGCGGTAATAACCGGAATATGAAATACACTACCTTGACTTGCTCGTAAAACCTTGTCTTGATATGGATCGGCTGTACCTTTTTCCATTACAATCAAATCTATTCCCGCTGCATCAGAAGTACGAATTAATGTGCCTAGATTACCCGGATCTTGAATGCGATCGATTAATAATACTTGTTTGGCTTGCGTAACATCATATTTAGGCTTTTCAATTACAGCAAAAAAACCTTGAGGTGTTATCGTACCTGACAATGATTCTGCAACTTTCATATTAATTTCAAATGTCTCTTCAGCATAATCCTTAAGCGCTTCATCTGTTCTATTTGGTTCAATTACAAATAGTTGCTTAATGACAATGCCGCTTTGGTAAGCTTCTTCGATTAAATGAATACCTTCAATCAATGCTTGTCCAGTTTTATCACGATCTCGCTTTTTCTTTAATTTATTCGCATTTTTTATCTTACTGTTTTGTGCTGACGTAATTTGTTCCATATAGTTCTCCATTTTATAGTAGCTATTATTGATGGTGTTTACTAATTTATATTAACATAACTAAATCGATCATAATGGAAACTTAAACATTATATGTATAACCATTTTTATCGTCGATTATTATAAAATTTGATTATTGATAAAAAAAGAAGCATCGAACAAAATTAAATTGTCCATGCTTCACTAAAATCATTAAGTCGATTATTTAGAAACGACTTCTTCACCGTTGTAAGAACCACAGTTTTTACATACGCGGTGAGATAATTTGTATTCTCCACAACTTGGGCATTCAGTCATACCAGGTACTGAAATTTTGAAGTGAGTACGACGTTTGTTTTTTCTAGTTTTAGACGTTCTTCTTTTTGGTACTGCCATGATATATCCTCCTTAATATTAAACACATATCTTAAGTGTTAGGTCATTAAATCATTATACAATAATTTAAAACAACCTGCTATTACTCTTTATCGTATAATTGTTGTAATTTTTGAAGCCTAGGATCAACTTGTTGCGTTTGGGAATCATCATTGTCTTTTTCTTTTTCAAGTTCAATCATTTGATCTTCGTCAATAACTTCCCAACCATTACCTTCTGTAAGCATCTGATTGCTATTCTCAGAGAAAGCTCTCATCGGTTTCTCAATGATTACCAATTCTTCAGCAATGTCTCGAATATTAATCATACCATCAGTAGCTAGATGATAGTGTTCATCCTCTTCTACTTCTTCATCGGTATAACTATCATAACCTTCCAAATCAAATATTTCAGATGTTCTTACATCTAAAGGAACTTCTACAGGTACAAGCGTACGTGCACAAGGCATTGTATATGTTCCAGTTAAATGAATATCTGCAATAACTTCATTGGCTTTAACGGTTAATTCACCTTCAACATTGATGTCTGATAAATCAATCAAGCCTAAAGGTTCTATTAAATGTTCAAAATTTGCCGTTTGATTGAATTCAAATGGCTTACCTTGATATTTTCTTAATTGCGTTATTGACCATTTCATATGGCTTCACCTCTAACAAACACAAAATTTATTTTAACTTTACAAGTATAAGTTGTCAAGATTTTTTCTTAACATACTTTCATCTGTTACAATACTAATAATGAATATCGAAAGGATGAATTGCAAATGAAAAGTGTTGGACTAATCACAGAATATAATCCATTTCATAATGGCCACTTATATCACGCTCAACAATCTAAGTTACAGTCCGACGCGGAAATAAGTATTGCAATTATGAGTGGCAATTTCGTCATGCGTGGCGAGCCAGCAATTTATAATAAATTCTTGAGAACAAAGATGGCTTTGTCAGGCGTTGATTTAGTTGTTGAACTTCCAGCGATTGCTAGTCTGTCATCGAGTGATTATTTTGCAACTTTTGCAATTAAAGTAGCTCACTATTTAGATATTGATACTATTGCATTTGGCAGTGAAATCAATGACATTTCACGTCTTGAAAACGTAGCATCTAATATTAACTCGCTTGAACAATCGTCATATTTTCAAGACTTAATTAAACAAGGGAACAGTTACGCCAAAATTGTACATGACCTAATTGATGATCAACAAGTGTTACGCTCTCCTAACAATATATTAGGTGTAGCATACATAAAAGCCATTAGCAATATAGCTCCAACTATAAGAAGAATCGCTATTCAACGTCAATCTACCGCACATCACGATCAAGAGATTAAACATGACAGTTTCGCAAGTGGCTCAGCTATTAGACACGCTTTATTAAATAAAGAAAACACCTGGAAAGATGTCGTACCAACAGATATAAAGTATTTATATGAAACGCCACACCTTTTGAAGAAGCAAACGTTTAATTTTATTAAATATAATATTTTAAGTCGTTCCTCTGAAGAATTATCACACATTTATACCATGTCTGAGGGCTTTGAACATCGTCTCAAATCAAACATTCAAAATGCGCAAGATTTCGACACGTTTATGTCTTTAATTAAAACTAAACGTTTCACATACACGCATATACAGCGCGTTCTGATGCAAATATTACTAAACATTAACAAAAGTGATTTTGATGATGAAATTCTGGGAGTGCGAATTCTAGGCATGAATCAAAGAGGGCAACAGTATTTAAAGTACTTAAAAAAACAATTCCCTAATCGCTATTTTGTTACAAATATTAACAAGGAAACTGCCTCTTTATTTAAAAATGAAATTAAAGCAACTCATATTTATAATTTAATATCTGGTCAAAGAGCTAATGATTTTAATACACCTGTAATAATTAATAAAAAGAACTAGGACTGAGAAATGCTTAATTTAAAGCTCTTTCTCAGTCCTAGTCGGCTAATGCGGAATAAATGTAGACCTATATAAATTAAATTTGCCTCGTACAGTTTTGATTGGAATTATTTTAACCTCATCTATTACTTTTTAAATTTTTCTTTTAATGCTTTCTCAACATTTGGAGGTACAAAATCTGATATATCAGCTTTATATTGCGCCACTTCTTTTACGACGCTCGAACTAATAAAAGAATAGTTTGTACTAGTCATCATATACATCGTTTCTACATTATTATTTAGTTTTTTATTCATTGATGTTAGTCTCAATTCATACTCAAAATCACTGACTGCTCTCAAGCCTCTAATGATTGTTTGAGCACCAATTTTGTCACAAAAATCTACTAACAAACCGTTATAATTATGTACTTCAACATTTGATAAATGTTTTACAGATTCTTCAATTAATGTCATTCGCTCGTCAATATTAAACGTCCCAGTTTTATTACTATTCTTTAACACACAAATATGTAATTCATCAAAGCGCCCTGCACTTCTTTCGATGATATCGATGTGTCCATATGTAATAGGATCAAAACTACCAGGAATGACCGCCTTCGTTTTAGCCATTTTGTTCTCCTTTTTCTAGTAACAAAGTATCAGTAAGACCATAGTGATATTGTTTAATCACTTTAAATCCATTTGTGTTGATTTGCTCATGATTGCTAAACTCACAAATGATGATACCATTTTCTTTCAATAAATTAAACTCTGCAATTTGCTCTAAAGCTTTATCAATCAAACCTTTATTATATGGAGGGTCAAGAAAAATATAGTCAAATTGAATCTCTCTCTTTTTTAAAGCTTTCAATGCACGATCAGCATTATTTTTATAAACTTCAGATTGATCACGTAGGTCTAATTGATTTAAATTAGCTTGTATCACTTTAACAGCTTTAAAATTTTGATCTACAAATATGACTTTTTCCATACCACGAGATAAGGCTTCAATACCTAATGCGCCACTTCCAGCGAATAAGTCTAAACCTAAACCATGTACTTCTTGTAAGCTATTAAATATACCTTCTTTCACTTTATCCATAGTTGGACGTGTATTACGACCTTCTAAACTTTCTAAGGCTTTACTTTTATGTTTTCCAGCAATAACTCTCATCTTGACTTACACTTCCATTTCTCTAGGTTATTTATTATAATTTGTTGTAAAAAGGAGAAGGATTATATTATGAAACAGTCATTTATCGTATTGGGAGAAGGATTAACAGACCTATTTGAATTTAATACCTTAATAGAATACAACCATCTCCGGATAAATAAAATTGTATACTTTCATACACCACAATCTTCAAAACAACTTTCTTCAGTTGCAATGATTATGAATCCAACTTCAGGTAATCATTTCCAAGCTATGTACATCATGCTTGATGCGCTTAAATATCCATATCCTGACAGTAATAAAAAATTTGAACTCATTAATAATCAAGCAAATCAATATAATGTACCTATATTCGGTATAGATGTACAACCACCAGAAGCGTTCCACACGTTAGACCAATACTTTAAGTATTTGATAAGTGTATTACGACTACAAAATTGGATTCCACCCATGCAATAAAATTATAGAATTTCATGTTTTTCTTTTTCATAAGTTTTTTTCAAATATTTATAAGGTGATCCGTCTATATCCACAACGTATTTTAGTTTCATTAATTTATGAACAATTGCATCTGCGTCATTTTCATTAACATACAATACAACATATTTACGTTGCTTATTCGTATAAATAATATGTCCATACTTTCTAATTTGACGCTCATGCTTAATATGTTTTAAATAAACAATTAAACTCACTCTTGGAATTAATTCCATACTATACACACTCCATTTATTATGCATAATAACTATACCACGACTATTTATATTATAAAATCCTTTAATCCCATGAACTGTATCCCTGTGCATCAAATAGCTATTTACTTTTTCGTTGGTGTGAAGTTTGGTACGCTTAATTCAATAATAACAAGGAGGCAATATAAATGACGATCAAAAAACGATGGGTTCTTAATTTGAGCTTAGCGAGCGTTAGTTTTTTGGGTAGTTTATTTTTTATAAATAAAGGTAATAAGGTAAATAAAACTAAAGAAATCCCTAAATTCTTTAATGGTAAAGCACCATACATTTTTGCACATAGAGGTGGCATGGCAGTCAGACCTGAGCAAACCCAATTGGCATTCGATAATGCCGTCGCTTACAACTTAGATGGTTTTGAAACTGATGTTCGACTTACTAAAGATGAAAAACTAATTGTCTTTCACGATGCTACTGTAGATCGTACTACAAATGGTTCAGGCAAGGTAAGTGATCATAGAATTTCAGAATTAAAGCGTTTAGATGCTGGTTATCACTTTAAAGATATTAATGGCCAATTTCCATATCGTGGTCATGATGAAGCAAAAATATTAACTTTTGATGAGCTTTTAAAAATGTATCCTAATATGTATATTAATGTTGATTTAAAAGATGCACCAGATAGTTATGAAGGAACAGTTGCGCCAACAAAAATGTATGAAGATATTATTAATAATCAGGCACAAAATCGCGTATTAGTAACTAGCTTTTACAAAGAACAAAATGATCGCTTTAGAGAAATAAGTAAAGGACAAGTTGCTATTGGAGCAAGTCAAAAAGAAGTTGCAGAAGGATTTATCAAATTTAATTTAGGATTAGGAAATAAGTATCAACCCGTTGCTGATACATTTCAAATGCCTATCCAATTTAAAGTTATTCCATTGACTTCTAAACGTTTTATACAATGGTTAAACTTATTAAATATAGTGCCTGGATTTTACGGAATTAATAGCATTGACCTAATGACCGATTTATATCATAAAGGTGTTCATACATTAGTAACAGATCGCCCAGATTTAGGTAAACAATTCAAATTAAGTCTCAACATTGAGAAATAAACGCACTATAAAGTAAAAGGAGAAAGAAATCAAATGCAATATGATTTCTTTCTCCTTTTTTTATGACAAACTACAATTACAAGTACCACCTGTCGCACATCCATCATGACCTGTTTTAAAGAATGGATTTCCCGCTTCAATTTTGACATTTTCCGAAACTGAAAATGCTATTTTACTTACTACTTCATCAATTAAATTTTGTAGAGCTACCTCTTTAGATTTGTAATCCATGACGACTGGTAACATTTCATAAGCTCTTTTACGTCTTCTTGTTTCTAACATAACCTTTTGATAATCAGGATGATATTTCCCAAAACGCATAACTTCATCATAAGCAACTTTAGATTTCAAAAAAGCCTGATACATAAGATGTGCTTCATCATCATTGTTTAGCATCTCTTGTGCTGCGCGAAAATCATGATAAAGTTCAGATTGAACAATCATATCCGATAGTCCTTCTATATCATCAAGAATTGACATTGTTTCTTCTGTATACAATGTATGGTTCCCCCTTCCATTAATAGATTATTTTTCTAGAAAAATAAGTGAATAATAATCTTTCATAACTTCTCCACCCATTTCCTCATATTTAGTATTCAACATTCTAGAACGGTGCATATCAGAATTCATCCAACTGTGAATTAGTGTCGGTACATCATCAAAATCATATCCGACATTTTGGCTTGTAGAAATGAATGAAATGTTTTCGTTGCTTAATTGGCTTTTCAAAGCATCCTCAGTAAATTCAACTTCATTAGAACCTGTTGCCTCATATAAGTTTACTGATGCAATGTGAGCTATATCTGAATTGACTTTTAGTGGTTTAATATTTTTTAACTTTCTCATCTCATTCGTAATTTCATATAGCGTCATTAATTGATTAGGATTTTGTTCATAAGGAAGATTATCTTTCTTAACTTTATCAAAATCTTCTTCATTATAGTTGTCATCAGATTCATTAGCTAAAGGATATGGTTTAAGAAATGCTAGTGCCTCTTTATCAAGAAAGCGAATCCCCATAATTTGATTTGATTGCTGATCCACATAAACCTGTGCATAAACATTTCCATATTTAATCAATGTTTGTGTTTTTATATCTTCATCAGATAATTCGAAATTATAACTTTGACCATTCACTTTAATAGAAGGATCCGGGTTAATACTTGTATTTTCAAAAATATGTGATGCACTCTCATTAATTTTTAAAGGGGAAACATTAGCTTTACTTCCCGTTACATAAACTGATTTTATTTTATCCTCTTTAGTTGAAACAATGTAATATTGTTCATCTTTTTTGAATACGTAATTCATATAGTGCCCTTTAAATGGATATGTACGACTTGCTTGACCGAATTTATCAGTTAAATCATCTATATCTTTACTAATCCAAGTACCTACACCCTCTTTTGGTGATGGATTTTCACTGGTGTTATGTGTCTTAGGCGCTTGTTCTGAATGATTAGTTGAAACAGTTTTATTTGGATTTTCTAATACATCAAATTTAAGTCTAGGTGAGTAAAATAAATATATAAGAAATAATATTAAAAATATTACACCTAAAACTTTAATTATTAATTTTGCCATCTTTCACCCACCTATTTTGAATTATATCTATTGTACAAAATAACTATTTTACTAATCAAGACATCCTACTTAGCAAGACTACTTTTACCAAGTCACCCTTTTACAAATAAATTGATATTGATGTTACAAAAAAGACTAAGACAATGATGTCTTAGTCTCAATCAATTTGTATTTAAGTTGTTACACTAAATTCGATTATAATCCCAATGTTGCTTTAATTAGTGAAGTCGTTTCTCCACCTGGGTAAAATACATATAAAAGTAAGTAAACTGCTACACCAGTGATAGCTGTAAAGAACCATATAACTGATGCAATTGGACCTGCTTTTCTATGCCATTTAAATTTATCTTTATATGCTGTAATAATTTGAATTAGCCCTAGAACGCCCCCAATTGTAGCTAAATTAATGTGGAAAATTAAGAAAATTTTATAATACGTTCTAACTGAGTCTGGTCCCCCGAAATCTGTATTACCTATAAATATAGTTCTTGATGCATAGATAATAAAGAAAGTTAATGCAAAGATTGCTGCCCATAACATTGTTTTCTTGTGCTTGTCTATATCTCTATGCCAGATTTGCCACCATCCAATGGCAACAAAGATAGCACTAATCACAATACAACTTGTACTAATCGTCGGTAGAATTGGTAAATTCATATGTTTCATCCTTATTAAATTTGTATATTTTAAATCATTTTTATCAGTGAGATAACAACAACTAAAACGAAAAATACTACTAAATAATTTAGGGAGTAAATAAACATTTTTGTTGCCCATTTAGTTTGATCTGTCGCTTTCTTAAAAGAAGTTAAACCAACATAAAGCCAACCTAAATTAAGCAATGTCACTAATACTACAAATGTTGTCCCTAGACTTGATAAAAGAAATGGTAGCGGAAGTAAAAAGACTAACCATATAAACATACTTATTCTAGTACGTTTAAATCCTTTAACAGATGGTAACATAGGTATATTTGCTAATGAATATTCATCACTTCGTTTAATTGCTAGAGCATAGAAATGAATTGGTTGCCAACAAAAAACAACTAAAAATAATACAATTGCAATAAGACTTATATTTCCATCAATAGCAACCCAACCAATTAATGGTGGTACTGCACCCGGAAAACTCCCTACTACTGTGTTCCAAGTTGTATGTCTTTTAGACCAAATTGAATAATAAGACACATAACCCACAATGCCGATGAGTCCTAGTACACCTGATGGTACATTTAATAAGAATAAACAAGCTTCTCCTACTAACATCATACCAAAACTTAAAAATAATAAATTTTTATCTGAAATTCTATCATTAACTGTCGGTCTATTTTGCTTACTTGGCATTATTCTGTCAATATCTTGATCATAATAATTATTTAATGCACAAGCGCCACCCATAATTAATGTTGATCCAATCAACATTAATAGAATTTGAGGTATTGACGATAGGAAGGAATGATTGCTCATCACAACAGCTAACCAAGCACCTGCAAATGCAGGAATTAAGTTACCTTGAACTAAACCCATCTTAATAATTTGTTGTAACTCTTTAAACGATACACGGCTCGATGGTTGTGTCAAAGTTTGCTCTTTGCTCATGATTCCCCTCCTTAAAATTTTCATATAATACTATGATATAGCAATTACTAAAAATTGACTAGTTTATATCAAATTTAATTGTGACACTTTAACGACATTCTACTTCATTAATTTTTTGTTAGTTGCTATTGTTGTATAATTATTTTAATAATAAAATTGTAATAAAAATAGACATTAATTAAGAGCATTCAGTACTAATTTATCTACACTGTCAAAATACTCTTGATTAATGATGGGGTGTATAATATTGTTTAACAAACGAAACCTTAAGTGGTTATCTGTATTAGCAACTATCATAATGGCATTTGTACAACTTGGTGGTGCATTAGTTACTAAGACTGGCTCGGAAGATGGATGTGGATCTTCTTGGCCTTTATGTCACGGTGCATTACTTCCTCAAAATTTACCTATCGATACAATTATCGAATTAAGTCATCGTGCCATCTCTGGTTTATCATTAATCGTTGTACTGTGGTTAGCTATTACAGCATGGAAACATATTGGCTATATTAGAGAGGTAAAGCCATTAGCAATAATTAGTATTGCATTTTTACTAGTTCAAGCATTGATTGGTGCAGCAGCTGTCATTTGGCAACAAAATTCATACGTATTAGCACTGCACTTTGGCATATCTTTAATCAGTTTCTCTTCAGTGTTTGTTTTAATGCTTATCATTTTTGAAGTCGATAAAAAATATGAAGCTGATGAACTATATATCAGAAAGCCATTAAGAAGATTAACATGGATGATGACAGGTATTGTGTATTTAACAATATATACTGGTGCTTTAGTTAGACATGCAAAAGCAAGTTTAGCATATGGTGGCTGGCCTTTACCTTTCCATGACATCATTCCACATACAGAGCAAGATTGGGTACAATTTGCGCATCGTGGTATGGCATTTATAACGTTCTTCTGGATAATGATAACGTTTATTCATGCAGTTAAAAATTACTCTGAGAATAGAACAATTCGATATGGGTATACAACTGCATTTATCCTTATCATCTTACAAGTAATTACTGGTGCACTATCTGTAATGACTAACGTAAATTTATTCATTGCACTTTTCCACGCTTTATTTATCACAATATTATTCGGTATGATAGCTTACTTTATTATGTTAATGCTACGTACCATTAGAAGTGAAAAAATTAAATAATCTATTAGTATAAAAGGAGATGTGAATGGTTCATTCACACCTCCTTTTTATTTTAAAATTTTATTAACGATGACGTTTATAAATATTTATTACTCTATTGACTCAATCTATTCAAACTTCAATATGATATTTATTAATTAGCTCATTTTTAAAATATATTTTGATTTTAATCTGCTTTTTCAATTTCAATAAGTAAGTCACCTGTTGCAATCGCATCGCCGTTTACAACCGTTACTTGTTTTATAGTTCCATTGAATGGTGCTTGAATCGTTGTCTCCATCTTCATCGCTTCTGTAATTAATAAAGGTTGGTTTACTTTTACTTCTTCACCAACTGTAACTTTAACTTCAGTTACCGAACCAGGCATTTGAGCACCAATATGACTAGGATTTGATTTGTCAACTTTAGGTTTCAAGTTCGTATTTGTTTTAATATTTTCATCTTTTATAGAAATACGACGTGCTTGACCATTCATAACATAATAAATTGTTCGATAACCATTTTCATCCGGCTCACTAACTGTTTCAAGTTTAATAATTAATCGTTTACCAGTATCAATCTCTATTTCGACTGTTTCTCCATTACGCATACCGAAGAAGAACGTTGGCGTATCTAATAATGATAAGTCACCATATTGTTGTTTTGTTTGCATAAACTGATCAAATACTTTTGGATATAATACATAACTGATTACATCTTGTTCAGTCACTTCACCATAATCTTTTGCTTCAAGTTCTTGTCTAATTTCATCAAAATTCACAGGATCTAAATACTCACCTGGACGTTCTGTTAGTGGTTGTTGACCTTTGAGGATGACATCTTGCAATTCCTTATTAAAGCCATTGACTGGCTGACCTATATCACCTTTAAAATAAGATACAACCGATTCAGGGAAATCTAACTTATGGCCTTCTTTGATGACTGATTGCTCATCCAAGTCATTTTGCACCATATAAAGGGCCATATCACCTACAACTTTAGATGATGGTGTTACTTTTACGATATCGCCAAATAAGAAATTAACACGACGATACATATCTTTGACCTCGTGGAAACGTTCACCTAAACCTAAACTTTTTGCTTGTTGTCCTAAATTTGAATATTGTCCACCAGGCATTTCATGTTCATAAATTTCGGTATTAGGAGACTTAATGTCACTTTCAAAGTCACTGTAGTATGGACGCACAGTACTCCAATAGTGACTGAGTTCTTCTAATCCTTCAATATCTGCTCTTAGATTTCGATTAAAACCATTTAATCCATAATACAACGAATTGGCGCTAGGTTGACTTGTTAAACCACTCATTGATGCAACAGCTGTATCAATGATATCTACACCTGCATCTATCGCTTCTTTATAGATAAGTAGACCATTTCCACTTGTATCGTGTGTGTGTAAATGTATCGGTAAATTTATCGCAGATTTTAATTCTCCTATAAGTTCATATGCTGCTTTAGGTTTTAACAATCCTGCCATGTCTTTAATTGCTAAGATATGGAACCCTTCACGTTCAAGTTCTTTTGCTAATTTCACATAGTATTCAAGTGTAAATACGTTTGAACGTTTAGGATTTAATATATCACCGGTATAACAGATTGCACCTTCAGAAATCTTACCTGCATTTTGAACCGCTTCATTTGCAACTTTCATTTGATCTACCCAGTTAAGTGAGTCGAAAATTCTAAAGACATCTACGCCTGCATTCGCACTTTCTTTTACGAATTTTTCAATCACATTATCAGCATAATTTTTATAGCCAACTGCATTTGAAGCACGTAATAACATTTGGAATAAAATATTGGGAATTGCTTTACGTAATCTTTCTAGTCGTTCCCATGGATTTTCTTTTAAAAAGTTGTAAGCGACATCAAATGTTGCGCCTCCCCACATTTCTAAAGAGAAACTATCTTTAAACACTTCAGCAGTTTTAGAAGCAATATTCATCATATCCTTAGTACGAACGCGAGTTGCTAAGAGTGATTGGTGTGCATCACGAAAAGTAGTATCAGTGACCAATACGTCGTTTTGCTCTCGTACCCAATTAGCTACTGCTTTAGGTCCTTTACTATCTAGCAGCTGTTTCGTTCCATTCAACGTATTAATTTTACTATGTGGCACTTGTGGTATAGCTGTCGATTCATAATCAGGTTTGAGTCTTTTTTCAACATTAGGGAAACCGTTAATCGTTACATTACCGATATATTCTAACGTTTTAGTACCACGATCTAGAGTCGGTGCAATATTAAATAATTCGGGTGTTTCTTCTATAAATTTAGTCGTATAATCCCCACTGCGGAATTGATCGTTACGCATCACGTTAATTAGAAACGGAATGTTAGTTTTCACACCACGTATACGCATTTCACGAAGAGAGCGTTCCATCTTTTCTTCAGCTTGTTTAAATGTAACCGCATGTGTTGATAACTTAACCAATAGTGAATCATAATAAGGAGATATTTCTGCACCTTGGAAACCGTCACCAGCATCTAAACGTACCCCAAAACCACCACTAGATCGATAAGCGATAATAGTACCTGAATCTGGCATAAAGTCATTAGATGGATCTTCTGTTGTTATACGACATTGAATTGCATAACCTAATGTTTGAATTTCTTCTTGTTGTGGCATAGAAACGCGTTCATCAAATAAGTTAGCACCATCAGCAACTAAAATTTGAGTTTTAACAATATCTATACCAGTAATCATTTCAGTTATTGTATGTTCTACTTGAACTCGAGGATTAACTTCAATAAAGAAGAACTCATCCCCTGATACTAAGAATTCTACCGTACCTGCGTTAACATATTTGATATTATTCATTAATTGTAATGCCGCATCACAAATTCGTTCTCGTAATTCTTTTGATAAGCCAACTGAAGGAGCTACTTCCACTACCTTTTGATGACGACGTTGCACCGAACAATCACGTTCATATAAGTGAACAATATTACCATATTCATCCCCAATAATTTGTACTTCAATATGTTTGGGATTATCTATGTATCTTTCAATATATACTTCACTATTACCAAATGACTTTTCGGCTTCAGATTTAGCTCGATGGAATGCGTCTTCTAATTCTCCTTCTTCATGTACGATACGCATCCCTTTACCGCCACCACCACTCGTAGCTTTAATCATTAAAGGAAAGCCAGCTTCTTGAGCAAATGCTTTTGCTGCTTCAAAGTTTTCAATCGGTCCATCTGTACCGGGAATAACAGGCAAATTAGCATTTATTGCAGTTGTTCTAGCTTTGACTTTATCTCCAAACATATCTAAATGTTCTATATGCGGACCAATGAATTTAATTCCTTCTTCATCACAACGTTGTGCAAATTGTTTATTTTCACTTAAAAAACCATAACCAGGATGAATGGCATCTACACCAGCTCGTTTAGCCACATCTATAATACGTTCAATGTTTAGATAACTTTCGGCTGGTCCCAAATCCTTTCCTACTAAATAAGATTCGTCTGCTTTATATCTATGCAAAGCGTTTTTATCTTCATTTGAGTATATTGCCACTGTTTTAATATTTAATTCTGTTGCTGCCCTAAAAATTCTAATTGCAATTTCGCCACGATTAGCTACTAATAATTTTTTTATATTTTTCAAAAAAGGCACTCCCCTTTTAAAATTTGAATATTCTAACTAATTAGATAATAAAATTTTATACTAACTCAAAAAATAAAGCTATATTTATTTATTAAATAGTTGTTGTAAAATTTGTAAAGTAACTATAATGAAGGAAAATGATTTCCGTATTAATGAACTATTAAAAAATAAATATTTCTATAGTAATCACTAAAAATTATCATTAGTTATAACTTCATATTATCATTTTAAATAATAATACTCCACTTACAATGACGTTGTATATTATATTTTCATAAAAATGTAAAAAACCTTTACATGAAATCAAGCTTATTTCACGTAAAGGTTATCATCCTTATTTAAGAGATTATCTAGTTATACCTAGTTTTTGTTTTCTAGCTTTTTGTGATCGTTTTTCATCAATTTTTATTTGTTTTGCGACTAACAATAGCAGACCCATTGCGATGCTTAAACTCAACATAGATGAACCACCAAAACTTATAAATGGTAGAGGTACACCAGTTAATGGAATCGTTGCTGAAATACCACCTAAATTGACAAAAGTCTGACTTCCAATATAACTAGCAACGCCTACACAAATTAATTTATAGAAATATGATGGTGTTTTAGTAGCTAATACGAAAGCACGATAAACTATGAAGAATAATAAGCAAATGACGAATAATCCACCTACTAAACCAAGTTCTTCACAAATGACTGCAAATATAAAGTCAGTATGTGCTTCTGGTAAATAACCAAGTTTCATAATTCCATTGCCTAAACCACGACCAAATAATCCACCATTTCCAATTGCCATCA
This sequence comes from Staphylococcus sp. HMSC14D10, assembly GCF_001808125.1. Classification (NCBI taxonomy): domain Bacteria; kingdom Bacillati; phylum Bacillota; class Bacilli; order Caryophanales; family Staphylococcaceae; genus Staphylococcus; species Staphylococcus sp. HMSC14D10. Next base: position 34,992 of record NZ_KV792233.1, read on the forward strand.
ATGAGTTAGTTAAATGATAACCTGTACCGGCTTCTGAACTAAATGGGTTCATTAATGTACTAAAACGCGCTTTCAAATAATGTGGCATCATTCCACTTACAATAAAGAGCAATGCAATCGTGATGAAACTTCCAGCAATAAGCAAAACCGGTCCTCTTACTAATTTTTGAACACCGATACCTGCAAAAATAAACATTGAAACAATAATAATCATGATTAACAACGTTTGCCCAATATCACCTTGCAACAATACTAAAAATAAGCATACGCCTATTAAAAAAAGTGGCGCAGCAATTACTTTAATTTTCTCTCTTACTTGCGGTAATTTTCTACTTATTACATATGAAATATATAATATGAATGCAATTTTCAATAATTCCGATGCTTGCAAGTTCATAAATCCAAGATTTATCCAACTTTTAGATCCGTTAATATTTTTACCTATAATAAGTGTTAAAAATAGTAATACGAAGATTATAATCATAATCCATTTTTGAATATTGGGTTGTTGTAATATTTTAATATTCAACATAAAAGCGATAAAAAATACGACAATAAAACTCATAATAACGTAAATGAGTTGTCTATTATAAAAATACGTGCCAGATACTTCAAGTCCACCTGTTAACGTCCCTTTAGTTGCAGCAACCATACTTGCACTATAAACCATGATTAAACCGAAAAGACATAAAACAACGTATGTAATTAATAATGGATAATCGATGAACTTAGCAGTTCTACCTATGTATCTAAATATATTTTTTAAATTACTCATAAAAATGATCATCCAATTCTAGAATTTTAAAATTATAATGGTAAATAAAATTACGTTTTAAACCAAATTTACTGTCTAAACTATTATATACTTTGTGCTCGTTGTTTAACAAATATAAACTAAATTTAAATCTAATCATTACTTTCAATGTTTTTATATTTAATATGATAATAATGCTTAAAATATAAAATGACTGAAAATATTATAAACATAATATTTCAGTCACTATGGTGAGATAATTTGTATGTAATTAATATTACAAATAACTCAAATTTATAAACGAAAAGTAAATGAATAAACTTTACTTATATATTTAATCGATAGTTATTTTACATTTGTAAACGCTTCATGAAGTTTAGATAATTCTTTTTCTAAACGAAGCATTAAATTTTTGCCGTCTTCTTTATCAACTAAGCCAAGCTTAACTGCAAAATCAACTTCTTTTTGTAAACCAAACATTTGTGTGTCGAGAACTTCTTCATATAACGGGCATGAAGGTAAAGTTAAATTATCCATTTGAACTTTAATTAAATGTAAGATTCTATCAGCATCTTGATTTAATTGCTCATAAGCCACGTTACTCATCTTCGATTGCTTCGGCATCACATACTCCCCCTATCATTAAATATCTTCATATCAAAAGTTTATCTTACTACTTTTTAAAAAGCAAGTTTATTCAGTGAATACAAGAATTTAATTGTGATAAAATAATGACTAGAACGAAATTAGGGAGTGGGCAAAAAATGATTCAAATCAAAGGCTTAGTCAAGTTCCCTATCACTTTAGATAGTACAACTTGGATATTCGATGATAGAAAAGTAAAAATTGAAGACATTGAAAGTGGTGTGTTTGAAGGAACGAAACCAATTAGATTCGAAGATAATCGCGAATGGAATAGAGCGATTCTTGAAGGTCAAACGAATCCACCTACTTTAAACTCAGAGATAAAATATCGTAAGCGTTCTGTATTAGAAGATTCATTTGCAATCAATATGACACCTTTCTTTAAAATTGCAGAACCAAAAGACGATGCTACTGCGATAAAATTATTTAATGATGAGTCCTCAATTGAAGTTCCAATAGAGTTATTACCTTATCTATTTTTCCAATTTGCGAAAGATGGAAAGCGTATGTATGATGATAATGCAGTAGACAGCTTTGTTTTCAACCCAGATGAAAAAGGATACTCACATGAATTTAAGTATGTTACGCATATAGAGGTGATCTAATTTGCGTGAAGTTCAGTGTATCATTTGTGATACAAAGGTTTTAATTGATGAAAATACGGTTGAAGCCAAACGACTTCGAAATAATCCTATAAGAACTTTTATGTGCGATGATTGTAAAAGTCGTTTAGATAGACCAAAACAACGTCTTAATAAACACCAACCGTTTAACTTCATTAAGAGTGGAGAATTGTAATTATTTTAGTAAATTTAATTAGGTTTTACTCAAAAAAGCCAGTAAATGAAATGACAAAATTTCATTTACTGGCTTTCAAATTTGATGTTTCAAACTATATTTTACATTATAAACTTTAATTACTCATCTTGCATCATTTGTTTAACACGTTTAGCTTCTTTTTCACGTAATGATTTATTTAAGATTTTCTTTCTTAAACGAATACTTTGAGGAGTAACCTCTACTAGTTCATCATCATTAATATATTCTAAAGCTTCTTCAAGAGTAAGAATTCTTGGTCGGTTCATAGTTTGTGTTTGATCTTTAGTTGCTGAACGTACGTTTGTTTGATGTTTCGCTTTAGTAATATTAACAGTTAAATCATTTTCACGATTATGTTCACCAACAATCATACCTTCGTAGACTTCAGTACCTGGCTCCATGAAGTTAACACCACGATCTTCTAAATTGATGATAGCGTAAGCAGTTGCTTGACCTTGGTCCATTGAGATAAGCGCACCATTACGTCTACCTCCAATTTGTGCTTTAACACGAGGTCTGAACTCTTCGAATGTATGGTTGATAATACCATATCCACGAGTCATAGACATAAATTCAGTTGTGTATCCAATCATACCACGTGCAGGTACCATAAAGATTAAACGCGTTAATCCGTTATCAGTAGTCGACATGTCTAACATTTCACCTTTACGTGCACCTAATGATTCAATTACTGAACCTGCATTTTCAGAAGGCACTTCACATTGAACACGTTCGAAAGGTTCACTTAGAACACCGTCAATTTCACGTAAAATAACTTGTGGCTTAGATACTTGAAGTTCAAAACCTTCACGTCTCATATTCTCAATTAAGATAGATAAATGTAACTCACCACGACCTGCAACTACCCATGTATCAGGAGAATCAGTTGGCGTAACTTTTAATGAAACGTCTGTTTCAAGTTGTTGATCTAGACGTTCTTGGATTTGACGTGCAGTGACATAATCACCCTCACGTCCTGCAAATGGTGAATTATTTACTTTGAATGTCATTTCAAGAGTTGGTTCATCAATACGTAATACAGGGAGAGCTTCTTGGTGATCTGTAGGTGTAACTGTTTCACCTACGTTAATATCTTCCATTCCTGAAACCGCAATTAAATCACCAGCTTGTGCTTCTTCGATCTCTTCACGTTTCAATCCAAAATAACCGAAAATCTTAGTCACACGGAAATTCTTAACTGTACCGTCTAATTTAATAAGTGACACGTTATCACCGACACGCATTTTACCTCTAAATACGCGTCCTACACCAATACGTCCTACATAATCATTATAGTCTAATAATGCTACTTGGAATTGTAATGGTTCATCATGATTATCTAATGGCGCTGGAACATAATCTATGATTGTTTCATATAATGATTGCATGTTTTCATCTTGTTTCTCTGAATCAAGACTAGCAGTACCATTGACAGCTGATGCATATACTACTGGGAAGTCTAATTGTTCATCATTCGCTTCTAATTCGATAAATAAATCTAAAACTTCATCTACTACCCCTTCAGGTCTAGCTGATGGTTTGTCAATTTTATTTACTACTACAACGGGTTTTAAATCTTGTTCTAATGCTTTTTTTAGTACGAAACGTGTTTGAGGCATTGTTCCCTCGTATGCATCTACAACAAGTACAACACCGTCAACCATTTTCATAATACGTTCAACTTCGCCACCAAAGTCAGCATGCCCAGGTGTATCTAAGATGTTAATTCTTGTGCCTTTATAGTCAATCGCAGTATTTTTAGCAAGAATTGTAATACCACGTTCTCTTTCTAAGTCATTAGAGTCCATTGCTCTTTCGTCAACATGTTCGTTCTCTCTGAAAATTCCAGATTGTTTTAGTAATTCATCTACTAAAGTCGTTTTACCATGGTCAACGTGCGCAATGATTGCAATATTACGTACATCTTCTCTTCTATTAGTCATTTTATTATTCCTTTCTCGAGTAAACTCCCACTTTTAATTACAACTTTTTTATTATATCATATTATTAGTAAAAGATAACAAAAAGGTGGGGTATGGGATGGAAAAACCTAAGTCTAAAGGTATATTTTGGGTTCTATCTATTATAGCAGTAATATTTTTAGTGCTTTTTAGTTTCAGCGTTGGTGCTGGTAGTATTCCAATGATGATTTTAACATTTATACTTTTCATTGCAACTTTTGGCGCTGGATTCACGCTTAAAAAGAAATATCGTGAAAATAACTGGCTTTAATATAGAAAAATGTCTCGGTAGTAAAATTTGGAAGAAATTCACCTTTCAAAGTTGACTGACCGAGACATTTTTTATTTTCTAAAACGTTGATGTAACTCTGTTAATACTTCATTATGAGGATTTAAATAATTTTCTAGTATCTCATTATGCGTTGCTTTATTTCCAACTAAAATAGAATTAGCACTTTCAATAGTGAGCGGTTCACCCATTAAATTACTTCCAATTCCACCAACTTCATTTAAAATAATCAAACCACCTGCAAAATCCCATGGTTGCAATCTTGGCGTGATATATGCAGCCAATTGTCCTTTGGCTACACTTATAATTTCTAATGCCGCACTTCCAAAAGCTCTACAACTTCTTGCTTGGTTTACAATCTCTGAAAAAATGGGTCCCATTTTTGGCTTAGTAACCCAGTTTGGATTAATTCCTATTAAACTTTGGTTAAGTTGCGTGTTATCAATGGTTTTTAATTCATGATTGTTTTCAAAAGCACCTTCGCCAACTTTAGCATGGTATAGTACATCCTTCATTACATCATAAACTAAACCTGCATATGGCTTGCCATCTCGATAAATACCTATGGAAATCGCAAATCCCTCTTGTTGATGAACAAAATTTAAAGTTCCATCAATTGGATCAACAACCCATACCACACCATTGACGTCTTCCATATGATGTCCATGTCCTTCCTCACCAATGACGCGATGATCAGGATAGCTTCTTAGAATTGCATCGTATATATAGTTTTCAGTTGCTTTATCAACATTTGTTACTAAGTCGTTTGGGTTCGATTTCGTTTCAATACTTAAATCTTCTTTCATCATTATTCTAACTTTGTTGCCCGCTTCTAGTATTAAACCTTGTGCAAATTCATATAGTGACATATCATCATCTCCTGTTGTCTTCTATTATACAAAATTTCTGGCATTATAATCTATACATCATTGTATACCTTATAATTGTGAGTTTAAACGCTTGAAACCTTAATTCTGCTTTTGGAATGATTGAGTCATTCTATGCTACAATAACTTTAAATTAATTATTCTGAAAAGGAGCAACGCTAATGACACAATATACATTTAAACCTAAAGATTTCAAAGCGTTTGAAGTTGAAGGCTTAGATGCTCGAATGGAAGCATTAAATGAATATGTAAGACCTCAACTTAATCAATTAGGAGATTATTTTAGTGAATATTTCACTTCTCAAACTGGAGAAACTTTTTATGCACATGTTGCAAAACATGCTCGTAGAAGTGTAAATCCCCCTGTAGATACATGGGTAGCTTTTGCTCCAAATAAACGTGGATATAAGATGCTACCTCATTTCCAAATTGGTTTATTTAAAGACCATTTATTTTTAATGTTCGGTGTTATGCATGAAGGTAAAGATAAAGCTGAACGTGTAAAAGTGTTTGATAAGCACTTTGATGTGCTTAAACAATTGCCTGAAGACTATCAAGTGAGTTTAGATCACATGAAACCTGAAAAATCCTTCATTAAAGATTTAAGTGACGATGAGTTACATAAAGCGATTGATCGTGTTAAGAATGTTAAGAAAGGAGAGTTCTTCGTTGCACGCTCCCTCTCTCCTAAAGATGCTGAATTAAAATCTGATAAAGCCTTCCTATCTTTTGTAAAAGAAACATTTGATGAATTTTTAAAATTCTATGAATAAATAAAACATTTAATTCAATATGAGTTGTAAACTATGTTTACCTTAAGTAAAAGCCTGGGCCATAATTCAATGACTCAGGCTACAAATATATATTGGCAATAGTTGACTGATTTAAAAATGTACTTGTAACAAGCTTTTTTAATTCTAGTCATCCTTGCCTGGTGGGCGGGCCCCAACAAAGTGAATTTCCTAAAGAAATACTACAAACTAAGCAAGTTGGGGTTCGGGGCCCCAACAAAGTGAATTTCTCAAAGAAATTCTACAAGCTAAGCAAGTTGGGGTTTGGGGCCCCAGCAAAGAGAATTTCATTAAGAAATTCTACAAGCTAAGCAAGCTGGGGTTACAACGAAATAAATTTTGAAATATTATTTCTGTACCCTCCTTTTTTTACGCCCAATTTTATTAGGTTGACCTAAAAATAAAGTTGGATTATTATAAAATATATTAGTTTAAGGAGTTTTTTTATGGGTACAATAGACAACAAAGAACAACGTAGTTTAGATGAAATTAATAGCACAATCGAATTTAATGGCTCGCAACGTACTAGTCAGAAATTTTTAGCTTTTCTAGGACCAGGTTTACTTGTAGCTGTTGGTTATATGGATCCAGGAAATTGGATTACATCAATGCAAGGTGGCGCACAATTTGGTTATACTTTAATATTTGTAATTTTAATATCTAGCTTATCAGCAATGTTGTTACAAAGTATGACTGTTCGTTTAGGTATCGCTACTGATAAAGATTTAGCACAAATGACTCGTCACTATTTAAACAAACCAACTGCAATTATATTTTGGGTGATTGCTGAACTTGCAATCATTGCCACTGATATTGCTGAAGTAATCGGAAGCGCGATTGCTTTGGATTTACTTTTTAATATTCCTTTAATCATAGGTGCTTTAATAACAGTTTTTGACGTATTTTTATTACTTTTTATAATGAAATTTGGTTTTAGAAAGATTGAAGCAATCGTTGGTACTTTAATCTTTACTGTACTGATGATTTTTGTATTTGAAGTTTACATTTCATCTCCAAATTTAATTGAAATACTTAATGGATTTGTTCCACATTATCAAATTATTGCTAATCATAGTATCTTGTATATTGCATTAGGTATTATTGGCGCTACAATTATGCCTCATAATTTATATTTGCACTCATCAATCGTGCAATCACGTAAGTATAATCGCCATAGCTTTACTGAAAAAGCCCAAGCGATTAAATTTGCAACAATTGATTCTAATATTCAATTAAGTATCGCATTTATTGTAAATTGCTTACTACTTGTTCTAGGGGCTGCTTTGTTTTATGGCGTCAATTCAAATAGCTTAGGTGGTTTCTATGATTTATATCAAGCTTTAAGAACACAACCTGTATTAGGTGTTGTAATGGGAAGTATAATGAGTACACTATTCGCAATAGCATTATTAGCATCCGGTCAGAATTCAACAATCACTGGTACACTCGCAGGTCAAATAGTTATGGAAGGGTTCTTAAAACTTTCTATACCAAATTGGATGAGACGCTTAGTAACAAGAAGTTTGGCTGTCATACCTGTTTTAATATGTCTTGTTATTTTCCAGGGCAATGAGTCTAAAATGGAACAATTGCTAGTATTTTCACAAGTGTTCTTAAGTATTGCACTACCTTTCTCATTAATACCTCTGGAATTAGCAACAAGTAATGAAAAATTAATGGGTCCGTTTAAAAATAAAAAGTGGGTTAATATATGTGCTTGGGGTTTAATCATCATATTGAGCTTCCTCAATATTTATCTAATAATAGAAACCTTTAAAGAATTATAAAAAAATCTAACGATTTAGCATTATAAATACTAAATCGTTAGATTTTAGTTTTATATTTTAATAAATATATGGATCATCTTTCTTACGTTCATTATATGATTTTTCAGTTTGCCATTCATCCATTTTTAATTTTGTTGATTTAGGTTTTTGTTTAGGTAGATTAGGATCCTTTTTAACAAATAGCATGATTGCTACAATAATCCACAATATTCCTGCAATTAAACTCATATTAAATATACCTACTAATGCTGCGACAATTAAAAGACAACCTGCTAAAATAGGACGACCTTTAATGATTAACATACCAATAATGCCTAACAACGTTGAAAAGATTAATGTTCCCATAGAAAAAGCCATAGCAAAGTTGACCATTTCAGGTGTAACTTTAACATCTTGATTTCCAAATTGTTTTATCATTTGTTGATATTGTTCAGTATTATTGTTATTCCTAACCATAAAGTAAGATAGTGATGACATAATTAAATAAATAATACTTAAACCACAAGCAATCCATCCAAGAATTAACTCTACTTTTCTACTCACTTTCTTAGCCTCCATTATTAAAGTATTTAATTAAATCATACTAAAATTGTAATATGTTTGCGACTAACTTCATGAATTAAATTTTGGATATTGACACAAAACGATTAAGCCATATATGACTTAACCGTTCTAAGTGTATATTAGTTTTTATTATCTTCTTCTTGGTTGTTGACGTCTTTCTCTGATTCGATGTCATCTTTATTCAAGATTTGTTTACGTTCTTCATAGTTCATACGACGTTGACTAACAGCACTTGGTTGATTTTTACGACGCTCTTTCATACGTTGATTATAAGCTTTGCGCTTTTCTTTTTTCTTAGCTTTAATTTCAGCTTTTTCTCTCTTACGTTGTGCTTTTTCTTCTCTTTTATCAACTTTTGGCTCAGTATCTACTACATTTTCAGCAAAATCGTAAGACTCTTCATCACTAGTGTTATCAAATTGTGATTTTTTATTCGCCTTTTTGTTGTATTTAGCCTGTCTAGAGAGTACTCCCGTTGCTTCAACATCATCAGCATCCGATTGATATTCTCCAGTAATTGCACGTTTTGGATATTGATTATATTTATCTTCCTCAGTATCAGTTGCTAAATCTTGCTCTTCATCATTACGAATCGTTGTTTCATCGTAGTTGTTATCTCGATAATTACTATCGATATCATCATTGTAATAAGGTTTTTTACGACGTGTACGACGTTCAGATATTTTGGTTTTACGTGGTGATTCAACATAGTCTTCATCATAATCATTATATTGATTATGATCGTCGTAATCATAGTCATCATTAATATTTCTATTAAATCCATAATAACGATCATCATATTCATCTCTAGGATAATATTGATTTTCGTAGCCGTGTGATGGACCATATATAGGCACTGTCTCGACCTTGCTCTTCCTTACAAACATCATGATTGCAATAATAAAGAAGAAAATAGGAATAATTAATGTTACGAATAATAATACTAATGGCAATGTAATAATTGAGGCAATTAAAAATAAGAATCCAGAAAGTATTCTCATATTCATAGATATAAGTGCTAAAAATGAAATAAGCAAACACACTATGAAATAAACGATAATTGCCCATACACCATTTTGTAACCAAATTACAAATTGTGTTGTATTTAAACTATTATTTGTTAAAATTTGCTGAATTAGTTCATTACTATTCATTGAGTTTTCAAGATTTTGAATTGATGTATCATTACTAAATGACACGAGTGCAATAAACATTGTAATAACCGTCAATATAAGTAAGAAAATCCAACTAAACCAACCTAAAAGTTTTTCAGTCAGACGACTCACAGGCCGTTTGATTTGCGTGTAACGTTCTCCTGACATGTATTACAACTCCTTATTTTACTTATCAAATAATTATATCTAATTCATTATAAAATAACTACTATTTATAGTCTATTTTAAAGACATTTTAAAGTTTAAGAAACTTTCGTTATATTCTCCTAAAGTTTTAGGACCTAAATCTTTGTAGACTTCTAATCGTGATTGCTCTTTTTGAGTAGGATAGAAACGATGATCATCTCTAACTTCTTTAGGTAACAACTGACGAGCCACTTTATTTGGTGTAGAATATCCGACCCATTCTGTATTTTGTTTATTATTTTTAGCATCAAGAAGGAAATTCATAAATTTATAAGCCCCTTCTTTATTCTGAGCGGTTTTAGGAATAACCATATTATCAAACCATAGGTTAGATCCTTCTTTTGGAATAACATAATTATATTTGTCACTATCTTGTACTAAAGGAGCTGCAACACCACTCCATACTACTGCAATATTCCCCTCATTTTGTTCAAGCATCATTGTGACTTCGTCTCCAACAACACCACGAACTTGTGGTGTAAGGTGATTCAAATCTTTCTCTGCTTCTTTTAAATGACTTGGATTTGTATCATTTAAACTATATCCTAATTTGTTCAAAGCTAATCCCATAATTTCTCGTGCACCATCAACTAATAAAATATCGTTTTTATATTTAGGTTGATATAATGCTTGCCAACTACTAAAGTCTCCATTTGGGTAAACCTCTTTATTATATAAGATGCCTACAGTACCAAAGAAATAAGGTAGTGAATACTTATTATGTCTATCATATGACATGTTCATGTAATCAGAATCTAAATTTTTTATATTTGGAATTTTACTATGATCTAGTGGTTCCAATAAATTTTCACGCTTCAATTTCTGAACGGTATATTCACTAGGAAAAGCCACATCATAATGGGTTCCACCATTTCTAATTTTAGCTTCCATGGCCTCATTAGAATCAAACGTTTCATATATAACTTGAATACCTGTTTCTTTCTCAAATTGTTTAATTAAAGCGGGGTCTATATATTCTCCCCAATTATACACGTATATCTTTTCACCAGTACTAGTATTATCCTGCGATTTAAACCAGTGACTTACACCTAAGCATATTAATCCAACGACAATTGCACCTAATATTAACTGTAAAAATCGCTTCACTGATTTACACCTCGCTTAGTTAATTGTCGTCTCTTAACTGTATGTTGTATTGCATAATAACCAATAATTCCTAATACAATAGCTGCAAATAAAATAGTTGAAATTGCATTTATTTCCATACTAATACCTTTACGTGCCATAGCGTAAACTTCTACAGATAATACACTAAAGCCATTACCGGTTACAAAGAAACTTACTGTAAAATCATCTAATGAGTATGTTAGCGCCATAAAGAATCCACCTATAATTGAAGGCATTAAATTAGGTATTAATACACGTCCAAGTATTTGTGATTCCGTAGCACCTAAATCACGTGCAGCATTTAGAATATTATTATTCATTTCATATAACTGTGGTAACACTACGATAACTACGATAGGAATGCAAAATGCAATATGCGACGCTAACACTGTTCCAAAACCTAGTCCTAAACCAGTTAAATGCCCTATTGCTGTAAACATAATTAAAAATGAGGCACCAATAACTACATCAGACGAAACCATTAGCACATTATTAAGCGTTAATAATGTTACTTTAAATTTTTTATTTCTTAAATAATATAATGAAATGGCACCAAATGTTCCTATTATGGTAGAAATTGCAGCTGCTAATAGCGCAACTGCTATCGTATTAAAAATTACAGACATCAGACGATCATTCTGAAATAGACTTTGGTAATGTTCCAAAGTAAAATGCTCAAAATGTATCATATTTCCCGCTGAATTAAACGAATAAAACATAAGGAAAAATATCGGAATATATAATATAGCTAATAAAATGCCAATATATAATTTTCCATACCACTTCATTTAATTCACCTTCTTTCGTCCGTGGATTTCGATTTAGTAATGATTAAAATAAATGCCATGAATACAATCAAGAATATGGCAATTGTAGAACCCATACCGTAATTCTGAATAACTAGGAATTGTTCTTCAATCGATGTACCAATATTGATGACTTTATTACCTGCAATTAATCTTGTAATCATGAATAGCGATAATGCTGGAATAAATGTTACTTGAATGCCTGTCATGACACCTTCTTTAGTTAAAGGTACGATAACTTTTCTAAATGTAGTAAATGGACTAGCCCCTAAGTCACTAGAAGCTTGTAACAAATTATTCGGGATAGCTTTCATACTATTAAATATAGGTAGAATCATAAATGGTATATAAATATAGCTTGCTACTAATAAAAATGCCCCCGGTGTAAATAATAGATTAGCCGAAGGTAAATGAATAAAATTTAGAAATCTATTTATTAAACCCTCATGGCTTAGTAAACCAATAAAAGCATATGTTTTAAGTAATAGATTTATCCACGTCGGAATAATTAAAATGAGCAACCACATATTTTGATTTTTTGACGAACGAATAAAATAAGCAGCAGGGTAGCTAATTAATAGAGTGATTATAGTAATTAATGCTGCATAAAAAATCGAATCCCACATCATTTTTAAATATTTCATTGATAATATTTGTTCATAGTTTGTAAAACTAAAATGACCATTTAAATCAGCGAATGAGAAATATACAAGTAAAATAACCGGCACTATTATGAATAACACCATCCATAATAAATATGGAATAATTAGCACTTTATTTATATTACGCATTGTCAAACTCCTCATAACTTTCAATACGTTTATCAAATTCCTCTTCTGTTTCACCTGGAACCATGATGTGTATTGCCTCAGGTTCAAAATAGAGTCCTACTTCGCTTCCAACTTCTGCTTTTTTAGTTGTCTGTATGACCCATTCATATCCTTTTCTATCAATGCAACAAATTTCATAATGAACGCCTCTAAATAACATTGAATCAACAGTAGCTTTAAATAGTCCTTTGTCTGCGTCTATTAATGAAATATCTTCAGGTCTAATGACGACTTCGACATTTTTGCCTGAAGGTATACTAGCATCTACACATTCAAAATCTTGACCATATATATTTACTACGAAATCCTCAACCATTTTACCCTCAACAATATTGGATTCGCCTATAAAATCAGCTACAAAGCGATTGACCGGTTCATCATAAATATCTGTAGGTGTACCAAATTGTTGAATTTTACCGTCTTTCATAACAAATATGTAATCGCTGAGCGCTAATGCTTCTTCTTGATCGTGAGTAACAAAGATGAAAGTAATTCCTAAACGTTTTTGTAATTCACGCAATTCATACTGCATTTCAGTTCTTAATTTTAAATCCAAAGCAGATAGAGATTCATCTAACAATAAAATTTCCGGCTCATTAACTATTGCTCTTGCGATAGCAACGCGTTGCTTTTGACCGCCACTCATTTCATTAATATTTCGTTGTTCATACCCCGATAATTTCACTAGTTTTAAAGCATTTATTACTTTTTCATCAATATCTTTTTTGGAATGCTTTTTCAACTTTAAACCAAAAGCAATATTGTCGTAAACATTCAAATGCGGAAATAAAGCATAATCTTGGAAAACAGTGTTTACCTTTCTCTTATTTGCAGGCAAATCACCTATTGATTTATTTAAATATATAATATCTCCATCATCTGGTTGTTCGAATCCAGCTATAAGTTTTAAGATTGTGGTTTTACCACAACCTGAAGGACCTAGTAATGTATAAAAATGTCCTGACTCAATCTCTAAATCCATTTTGTTTAATATCGTTACATCGTCAAAACCTTTTGTCACACCTTTAAAAGATAACAATGACTCCATTACTATACTCCCCTTTTATAAATATGATGCTGTCGCAACAATTAAAATTTCAATTTCATCGGTTGTTTCATTATGTAATTGATGTATTTCATTAGCCCTAAAATATAAAACATCTTGTTCATTTGCCTGATATCGTGAATTTCCTAATGTAAGTGTTACACACCCTTTTAAGCAATAAATGAATGTATCTGACTCAGATGGATCAAAGTGTTTATAAGATGCACCTGGTTTTAATGATAATATGAGCGGTTCCATTTCAAATTCATTAGATTTCATTACCAACCAATTAAGGACATAACCTCTATCATATTCATCGTAAATAGTTCGTTCATTTTTAGTGTATAGCACTTTTTCTTTTGACTTCTCTTTAAAAAAATCACTAGGAGAAGTACCTAACACTTCTAGAATATTTAAAAATGTTTCCATACTAGGAGAAGCATGTTGACTCTCAATTTGAGATATGTACCCTTTTGATAAATTTGTTCGTTCTGCTAGCTCTTCTTGCGTTAAATTTTTTTGACGTCTTAAATTACGTAATTTATTTCCAATTTGCATCGCTAATCACCTTAAAAAAGCTATACTTTGTTTAGTAATATTAAACATTTTGTTTAATGCTTAATAAAAATAACAAAATATAGCTTTAACTTCAATACTTTTTTGAAATTAATTAAAATTAATGATGCAGATATTATGATTTTTAATAATTAACGTTAAATCGTTATAAGTTATTTTGCGCTGAATGATGTTAATTCGGGATTGTTCTTTACTTCTTGTACAACTTTATAACTATTATAATTACTTTTTTCTTCAAATTCTTTAAATAATTGCTTTTCTTCTGCTTTGCCGGGAACAATTTCTTTGAATCGTTTATAATGATTCATTAAGTCTTGACCGTTAACCGAGTTTTCATAATAATTTTCAATTTTATTAAAGAAAGCAATCACATCAACCATTTCTTCATTAGACCAATCTAAGTCTAGTGGATATTGGTATTCCATTTTATTCCTCCATTCATTGTGTTAGCCATTAGTAATCTATTACCCTTTTTTGGTTAAATAATATAAAAAAGGGGTGAAACCAAGTTCAAACATGAACTTGAGTTGCACCCCTCTTGGATGTCAAATAACCTCAATCAAATCTAATTAAAGTTATTCGATCTATATAGTTAGTCAGTTTGACTAAAAATTACATTGTGTGGATTGGCAATCCAATTGCTTTTTCAGCAGCTTCCATAGACATTTCACCTAATGTTGGGTGAGCATGTACTGTTAATGCGATATCTTCAGCATTCATACCAGCTTCGATAGCTAGACCTAATTCAGAAATGATATCTGAAGCGCCATTACCGGCAATTTGTGCACCGATAACAGTATCGTCTTTTTTAAGTGTGATAAGTTTAACGAAACCAGTTGTGTCATCTAATGATAAAGCACGGCCGTTACCAGCATAAGGGAATTTAGAAGCTTTGTAGTCTAAACCTTCTTCTTTAGCTTGTGCTTCAGTGTAACCTACTTGAGCTAATTCTGGTTCAGTGAAACATACAGCTGGCATACCGATGTAGTCTACTTCTGATGCTTGACCAGAGATAGCTTCAGCAGCTACTTTAGCTTCATAACTTGCTTTATGAGCAAGTGGTAAACCAGGAACGATATCACCAATTGCATAAATATTGTCGATAGAAGTACGGCTTTGTTTATCTACTTCTAATAATCCACGATCTGCGAATTTAAGTCCTAACTCTTCTAAACCTAATTCGTCTGTGTTTGGACGACGACCAACAGTTACTAATACATAATCAGCTTCGATAGTTTTTTCTTCACCTTTAGCTTCATAAGTAACTTTAACGCCATTTTCAGTTTCTTCGGCATTTTTAGCCATTGCTTCAGTAATGATTTCAACGCCTTTTTCTTTCATGCCTTTTTTAACTGGTTGAACCATTTGTTTTTCGAATCCGCCAAGAATTTCTTTAGCGCCTTCTAAAATTGTAACGTCTGAACCAAAGTTAGCAAATGCAGTACCAAGTTCTGAACCAATGTAACCGCCACCTACAACGACTAATTTACCTGGAACTTCTTGTAAGTTTAATGCACCTGTTGAATCGATAACACGTTTACCAAACTCAAAGTTAGGAATTTCAATTGGTCTAGAACCTGTTGCGATAATAGCGTGTTTGAAATTGTAAGTTTGTGCACTTTTTTCATCCATAACACGTAAGCTGTTATTATCAACGAAATAAGCTTCACCTTTTACAATCTCAACTTTATTACCTTTTAATAAGCCTTCAACACCACCAGTTAATTTGTTTACAACTGATTTTTTGAATTCTTGAACTTTGTCGAATTTAAGTGATACGCTTTCAGCGATAACACCTAAGTTTTCAGAGTGTTGAGCTTCTACAAAGCGATGTGAAGCGTGTAATAATGCTTTTGAAGGAATACAACCAACGTTTAAGCATACACCACCTAAGTTACCTTTCTCAACGATAGTAACTTTTTGTCCTAATTGTGCTGCGCGAATTGCTGCAACGTATCCACCAGGACCTGCTCCGATTACAATAGTATCTGTTTCAATTGGGAAATCTCCAACTACCATGTTTTACCCCTCCATTAATAATAATTCTGGATTATTTAATAAGCGTTTAATGTGATTCATAGCGTTTTGTCCAGTTGCACCATCAATTTGTCTGTGGTCAAAGCTTAATGATAAAGCTAATACTGGAGCTGCTACAATTTCACCATCTTTAACGATAGGTTTTTGAGCAATACGGCCAATACCTAAGATAGCTACTTCTGGGTGGTTGATAACTGGAGTGAACCATTGTCCACCAGCTGAACCGATATTACTGATTGTGCATGTTGCACCTTTCATTTCATCAGATGTTAATTTACCATCACGAGCTTTAACCGCTAATTCGTTGATTTCATCTGAAATTTGGAAGATTGATTTTCGGTCTGCATTTTTAACTACAGGTACTAATAAGCCTCTGTCAGTATCAGCAGCAATACCAATATTCCAGTAATGTTTGTGTACAATTTCGCCAGCTTCTTCATTGAATGAAGTGTTAAGTGCTGGGTATTTTTTAAGTGCAGAAACTAATGCTTTAACAACATAAGGTAAGAAAGTTAATTTAGTACCTTGTTCAGCTGCAACTTCTTTGAATTTTTTACGGTGATCCCATAAATCTTGAACATCAATTTCATCCATTAATGTTACGTGAGGAGCAGTGTGTTTTGAGTTAACCATTGCTTTTGCAATTGCTCTACGCATTGCTGGGATTTTTTCAGTAGTTTCAGGGAAGTCTCCTTCAGGTACTGATTGAGTTTGAACTGCAGAAGTATCTTCTGATGTTGATGCAGCTGCACTTTCATTTGAAGCTGTTGCTGCTTGAGCACCACCACCATTTAAGTGGTTATCGATATCTTCTTTAGTAATACGACCATTTTTACCTGAACCAGCTACTGCTTTGATGTTAACGCCTTTTTCACGTGCATATTTACGAACAGATGGCATAGCTTTGATCTGTCTATTTTCATCTACTTCTTCATCTTGTGAAGCTGATGCTGCTGGTGCATCTTCAGTTTTAGCTTCTTCTTGAGTTGGTGCTTCTTCAGATGAAGCATCGTCATCGTGACCACCTTTAAATTGCATATCTTCTGCATCAGGTGCATCGATTTTGACAATAACATCACCTACAACTGCTACAGTACCTTCGTCAACTACAACTTCTTCAACAGTACCGCTAACAGGAGATGGGATTTCAACTACAGATTTGTCATTTTGAACCTCTGCTAATACATCATCTTCTTCAATTGTATCTCCGGCTTTAACAAACCATTTTACAATTTCACCTTCGTGGATACCTTCACCAATGTCGGGTAATCTAAATTCAAATGCCACGTTCTTGTCCTCCTAGATTTCTTATTCATCATTTAATAAATTTATAACATAGAGCAAGGACAGAATAATTTGAAAGCCTAAACACAAACTATTTTGCCCTAATTCTCTAGTTTACACTTACTTATTCACACATAGAGTAAAAAGTAAACATTTTACTTACTTCCTATAAGTCTGCTTGCTAGCTAATTGATAAGCTAAAATATTAGAATTCTAAAGTTGCTTTAGCTTTTTCAATGATGTCGTTTTTGTTTGGTAACCAAACATTTTCAGCTTGTGTAAATGGATATACTGTATCAGCAGCAGCCACACGAGCGATTGGTGCTTCTAATGAAAGAATAGCACGTTCAGCTAATTCAGCAGCTACAGTAGCACCAACACCAGCTTGACGTTGAGCTTCTTGAACTACTACAGCACGGCCAGTTTTTTCAACTGATGCAACTAAAGTATCGATATCGATAGGTTGAACAGTACGTAAGTCAATAACTTCAACTGAGTAACCTTCTTTTTCTAATTCTTCAGCAGCTTTTTCAGATTCTTGAACCATTGCACCGTAAGCGATTAATGTGATATCGTTGCCTTCTTTTTTCACATTAGCTTTACCGATGTCAATTGTATATTCTTCTTCAGGAACTTCTTCACGGAATGAACGATATAATTTCATATGTTCTAAATATACAACTGGGTCATTAGATCTGATTGATGAAAGTAATAAACCTTTAGCATCATATGGACCTGAAGGAATAACTACTTTAATACCAGGTGATTGAGCTAAAATACCTTCTAAGTTATCAGCGTGAAGTTCAGGAGTATGAACACCACCACCGAATGGTGCACGGATTGTAACAGGTGCTACTTTTGAACCACCTGAACGGAAACGTGTACGAGCAATTTGACCTGCAACTTCGTCAAATACTTCAAATACGAAACCAAGGAATTGGATTTCCATTACAGGGCGGAAACCTTCAACAGTTAAACCAAGAGCTAAACCACCGATACCTGATTCAGCTAATGGTGTATCGAATACACGGTCTTCACCGAATTCTTTTTGTAAACCTTCAGTTACACGGAATACACCGCCGTTAACACCAACGTCTTCACCGAAAACTAATACGTTTTCGTCATTTTGCAATTCAGTTTTAAGCGCATTATTAATCGCTTGAACCATTGTCATTTGTGCCATGGCTTATTTCGACTCCTTCTCTTTGTAAATTTCATATTGTTCAGCTAAGTTTTGAGGCATATCTTCGTACATGATATCCATTAAGTCAATAACTGTTTGTTTTGGAGTATTGTCAGCCTCTTTGATAGCTTTCTTGATGTCGTCTTTAGCACGTTCAATAACTTCATTTTCTTTTTCTTCGTTCCATAATCCTTTGTTTTCAAGGAATTTTCTGAAACGAACTAATGGATCTTTTTTCTCCCAATCTGCATCTTCATCTGAAGTTCTATAACGAGTTGGGTCATCTCCAGCCATTGTATGTGGACCATAACGGTAAGTCATAGTTTCAATTAATGTTGGACCTTCACCATTAATAGCACGATCACGAGCTTCTTTAGTAGCTTGATATACAGCTAATGCATCCATACCATCAACTTGGATACCTGGGATACCTACTGCAATAGCTTTTTGAGCTAATGAAGTTGCTGCTGTTTGTTTACTACGTGGTGTAGAAATAGCATAATTATTGTTTTGGATAA
Organism: Staphylococcus sp. HMSC14D10; assembly: GCF_001808125.1. NCBI lineage: Bacteria > Bacillati > Bacillota > Bacilli > Caryophanales > Staphylococcaceae > Staphylococcus > Staphylococcus sp. HMSC14D10. The sequence goes on from NZ_KV792233.1 coordinate 54,257, forward strand.
CAAAAATTGCTGGTGCTTTATAAGCAGAAGCAAAGTTGATACCTTCATAGAAGTCACCTTGTGAAGAACCGCCGTCACCAGTGTATGTGATAGCAACTGCTTTTTTACCACGTTTTTTAATACCGAATGCTACACCAGCAGTTTGAATATATTGAGCACCGATAATGATTTGTGGACTAAATGCATTAACACCTTCAGGGAATTGATTTCCTTTGAAGTGTCCTCTTGAGAATAAGAAAGCTTCAGTTAATGGTAAACCATGCCAAATGATTTGTGGCACATCACGGTAACCAGGTAAGATGAAGTCCTCTTTTTCTAAAGCATATTGTGAAGCTAATTGAGAAGCTTCTTGTCCAGCTGTAGGCGCATAGAAACCTAAGCGTCCTTGTCTGTTTAATGAAATAGAACGTTGGTCAAGAATACGTGTCCATACCATTCTTTCCATTAATTCTACTAGTTGTTCATCAGTTAAATCAGGTACTAAGTCTTCATTTACGACATTACCATCTACATCCAAAATTTGAACCATTTCAAATTTCGACTGAGTATCATTTAATACTTTTACTGCATCGAATTGGGCTTGTAACTTAGGAGCCATTCAATTCACCATACCTTTCCCATATAATAGAAATTCATTTTATCCTCTCATAGTGTACCACAATTTATTTATACTGTTAAATATTTTAGTAAAGTTCTGTATTACTAAAAAAGATACAGTTTTTTACAACTGTATCATTCCAATCAACTAATCTGTACTAATGCTTATATTGCTACAGATTATCAACATCTTGTTTTTCTTTATTTACTGTGTTCATAGCTTTTGAATAATCTTTAAATTTATTTTGGAAATTCTTCTGAGCTTTATTCAATGCATCATTTTTTTCATCAACTTGTGATTGAGTTACACCCTCTTGTTTAATAAGTTCGAACAAGTCTTTTTCTTTTTCCAAGACATTTTTATACGCACTTGCATATTCATCATGTACTTTATATTTATTTTTTACAGCATCGTCTAATTGCTTAACTTCTTTTTTCTTATCATCACTTTTAATTTCATCAATATGTGACTCGCCTTTTTTAAACTGTTTTTCAGAATCATTTAAAGTTGATACTTCTTTATCAAATGTTTCTTGTCTCTGTTTGATATTTTCAAGAATATCATCAGCAGCTTTCTTACGAGTATCCTCATTATCACTATTAGCTTTTTTATATAAACCTTGCTTCTTTTCCTCAAGTGAGTTTAATTTTTTGCTAATGCTATTAATTGATTGCTCTTTATCAAAAGCTTTTTGAATATTTTCATTATACGCTTTAACTTCTTTTTTATCTGTTGTACAGCCTGCTAATAAAATAGTTGATGCTGCTACTACCGCAACTGTTTTACGTAGTTTCATTGAGTGTAAACCTCCTAGTAGTCATTCGACTGTAATAATATAGAATTATACTTTATAAATCAAATGAAATAAGATAATGTACTTATTATTCATTTTTCTGTTATATTTTATTGTAAGGAAGGTGTATGACATGTTAACTATGAAAGATATTATAAGAGATGGTCATCCTACGTTACGTGCTAAAGCTGAAGACGTAAGTTTGCCTCTTTCTGATGAAGATAAAAATACATTAAAAGAAATGCGTCAATTTTTAATTAATAGTCAAGATGATGACATTGCAAAAAAATATGGTTTACGTTCTGGTGTAGGTCTAGCCGCCCCACAAATTAATGTTTCAAAACGAATGATTGCTGTCTATTTACCTGATGATGGAAATGGAAAAGCTTATGACTATATGCTAGTTAATCCTAAAATTATGAGTCACAGTGTTCAACGTGCTTATTTACCTACTGGAGAAGGTTGCTTAAGTGTGGATGAAAATATCCCTGGTTTAGTTCATAGACACTTCAGAGTAACAATTAAAGCGTTAGACATTGATGGTAACGAAGTTAAATTGAGATTAAAAGGTTACCCTGCAATTATATTCCAACATGAGATTGATCATTTAAATGGTGTTATGTTCTATGACTATATTGATCAAGATAATCCATTAACTCCACTACCTGATTCTGTTGAAGTATAACTTTTAACAATTTTATTTTGCTCAAACTATTTTCAATGATGGAACTAGTTTGAGTTTTTTATTTGTATTATGGTTATTAAATTAAATTTATTCCTTTTAATAATTTTAAAAAATATATAACGTTTATGAAGTAATGAAGAGATATAAACTGCTTTATTTATTTATATACATAATGTAAAATGAGTAGTAACTGAAATCTTAGTGTAACGCTAATTTTCAAATAATGAACGACATTAACAATTACCTTAGTGAAAGCTTGAGACTCAAATTTACAAGATATTTATATGAATGTATATCATTAGGTCGACAATCATCAAGTGACTTTAAAATCATTATTTATACAGATAAATTTATCTTCTTATTTATGATTTATGAAGCAATTCCTATTGTCGTAATCAACTAGATTTGAAGTATCAAGTTAATAAATTAGGGTTCAGATTAATATAATCAATTTAGATGTTTAAATTTAGGAGGAACTATCCAATATGGCAGTATTTAAAGTATTTTTCCAACATAATAAAGATGAAGTAATCGTTCGTGAAAACACAAATACGATTTATGTTGAAGGTGAAACAGAAGAACAAGTAAGACGTTATTTAAAAGACCGCAATTACAATATCGAATTCATTACTAAATTAGAGGGCGCACATTTAGAATATGAAAAGGAACATTCTGATCATTTTAACGTGGAGAATGCTCAATAATGAAGCAATTACATGCTAACGAAGTAGGTGTATATGCTTTAGGTGGCTTAGGTGAAGTCGGTAAAAACACTTATGCTATCGAATATAAAAATGAAATTGTTATCATTGATGCCGGAATAAAATTCCCTGATGATAATTTATTAGGGATTGATTATGTTATTCCTGATTACACTTACCTCGAACAAAATCAAGACAAAATTGTCGGTCTATTCATTACACATGGACATGAAGACCATATAGGTGGTGTGCCCTACCTATTAAAGCAAATTAATGTACCTATCTATGGCGGTCCATTAGCATTAGGATTAATTCGCAACAAGTTAGATGAACACAACTTATTACGTAATGCTTCATTAAATGAGATTACAGAAGATAGTGTTATTAAGTCTAAACACTTTGAAATATCATTTTACTTAACTACACATAGTATTCCTGAAGCTTATGGTGTAATAATTGATACACCTGAAGGTAAGATTGTTCATACAGGTGACTTTAAATTTGATTTCACTCCTGTAGGCGAACCTGCGAATATTGCTAAAATGGCAGAATTAGGTAAGGAAGGCGTATTATGTCTATTATCTGACTCAACAAATGCATTAGTACCTGATTTCACATTAAGTGAACGTGAAGTAGGTCAAAATGTAGATAAAATTTTCCGTAACTGTAAAGGACGTATCATATTTGCTACATTTGCTTCTAACATTTACCGTGTACAACAAGCGGTTGAGGCTGCTATTAAATACAATCGTAAAATAGTAACATTTGGTCGTTCCATGGAAAATAATATTAAAATTGGTATGGAATTAGGCTATATTAAAGCACCGCCAGAAACTTTTGTTGAACCAAATAAGATTAACAATATTCCAAAACATGAATTACTAATTTTATGTACAGGATCTCAAGGTGAACCGATGGCGGCTTTATCAAGAATTGCAAATGGAACTCATAAGCAAATTAAAATTATACCTGATGATACTGTTGTATTTAGTTCATCACCTATTCCAGGTAACACTAAGAGTATCAATCGCACGATTAATGCATTATACAAAGCGGGTGCTGATGTTATCCACAGTAAAATTTCAAATATCCATACATCAGGTCACGGTTCTCAAGGCGATCAACAACTTATGCTTCGCTTGATTCAACCGAAATATTTCTTACCAATACACGGTGAATATCGTATGCTTAAAGCGCATGGACAAACTGGTGTCGACTGTGGTGTTAAAGAAGAGAACGTCTTTATCTTTGATATCGGTGATGTACTCGCATTAACACATGACTCTGCTCGTAAAGCCGGGCGCATACCTTCTGGTAATGTGTTAGTAGATGGTAGTGGAATTGGTGATATAGGTAACGTTGTTATTCGTGATCGTAAATTATTATCTGAAGAAGGATTAGTCATTGTAGTGGTTAGTATTGATTTCAACACTAATAAATTACTTTCAGGTCCAGACATCATTTCTCGTGGTTTTGTGTACATGCGTGAATCAGGTCAATTAATTTATGACGCTCAACGCAAAATTAAAACCGACGTAATTTCTAAATTAAATGCTAATCCAAATATTCAATGGCATCAAATTAAATCTTCAATCATTGAGACATTACAACCTTATCTATACGATAAAACTGCTCGTCGCCCAATGATTTTACCTGTGATTATGAAAGTAAACGAAGATTAAATATAATGATGTACTTCACATAGAGAAATCCGTAAATGAATTATAATATTCATTTACGGATTTTTTATGGAATTTCACCTACGAATCTTTTTCTTGATTAAAATTTGCTGGCAACGTTTTAACAAATGTAAATAATACAATTGTTTGAATCACGACCATTATCATTAATCCAATTCGAATATATAAGTTTGAAATCATAAAAATAGAAAAACCAACTACTATATATAAACTTATAAGTATTCTTATTTTTTCTTTCATAGTATACCCTTTGTATTTTTTAAAATTTTCAACATAATTTTTATAAATTTGAGTGCTTTCAAGCCATATTTTGAATTTCCGAGAACTATTAGTAAAACAAATCGCCGCTAAAATTAGAAAAGGTGTCGTAGGTAGTAATGGTAATACTGCCCCTGTAAACGCGATTACAGTAAATACTATTCCTAATGCTATTAATACATATCTCATGTAGTAGAATCATCACTCCATCATCTTATTCTCAAAAAATTGTTGCTGATTTTTAAATTCTTCTAACTGTTTATAAAAACATCACAAATATCAATGTTACTAAATATGAAATCAATAGATTTTTATTTAGTAGTCATTAAATAGTTGTGATGCAACATTTATCTTACAATTTTCTTTTCAAAACGATTTAAATCATTATCGTGTCCGATCATAATCAATATATCTCCAAATTCTATATTCATAGACGGGTCTGGTGATACAACAATTTCCTTGCCTCGTTTAATTGCTATTATATTAATTCCAAATTGCGCACGAATATCCAAATCAATAATTGATTGGCCTGTCATTTTTTCGCTTGCTTTTAATTCAACTAGTGAATGCTCATCTGCTAATTCAAGGTAATCTAAAACACTAGCACTTGCGACATTATGAGCGATTCGTCGTCCCATATCTCTTTCAGGATGGACAACTGTATCCGCACCAATTTTATTTAAAATTTTAGCATGATAATCATTTTGAGCTTTAGCTGTAACTTTCTTAACTCCTAACTCTTTGAGGATTAGCGTAGTTAATGTACTAGATTGAATATTTTCACCAATCGCTACTATAACATGATCAAAGTTACGTATCCCTAAACTTTTCATCACTGCTTCATCAGTAGTATCAGCTACTACAGCATGCGTTGCAATATCACTATATTCATTGACGCGTGCCTCATCCCTATCAATTGCCATAACATCCATATCTAATGCATTTAATTCTCTTACAATACTTCCACCAAATCGACCTAACCCAATAACAACATATTCTTTCTCCATTTAATGGCTACCCCTATCTATAAAAAAATAAGGAAAAAGCTGAAACAATCGACATCATGTAGATCACTATTAACCAAGTTAATGTACATAGATGTTAATTATTTCAGCCCCCTTTTATTATTATAATTATTTTTTACCTTCAACATATTCTTTATCGAATACAAATAATCTTAATAATAATATTAACGATGGAACTAATAAAAGTAAACCTAAAATAAATACAATCACTAGTGCTAAGCCCATTGAAGCATTAACACCTGAATCACTCACTTTGATGTATGGATATAACAAGTAAGGTAATTTACTTATTCCGTATCCATAAAAAGCGAATGCCATTTGTAATATAACCATAATAAATGCTAGACCATGATATTTCTTGATGAAGTTTAAAATTCCGGCTACTACAAAACAAATGAAACTTAATGCGAACATCCACCAATAATTTTGAATTGCATTATTAAAATGATCTGCATTTTGAATTCTTAGAGATAAGAAAACAAATAGAGAAATAATAATCATTGGAGGTCCCCAGAAAATAAACCATTGTCGCATATATTTATAAGCTACTTCGTCTTTAGCTTTCGAAGCGTAATATGTTAAAAATCCAGAAGAAATATATAATACACTTATGATTGCTAGAAAGACGACTGACCATGCAAATGGACTCAGTAATAATTGGAACCAATCTAAATCAAAATGAGAACCACGTTCAGTAATATAGCCACCTTCAGATATAGTTAATACCGTTGCCAATGATGCTGGTATTAACAAACCTGTAAGTCCATACATGATAATCCATGGTAATTTAGTATCCTGACCATAATGTTCAAACGCGTAAAAGCTTCCTCTAATAGAAATTAAAATCAACGCAATTGAACCAGGAACTAATAGCACAGTACCAAAGTATAACGCTGAATCAGGGAAAAATCCTACGAATCCGACAAAGAAGAAAACAAAGAAAACATTAGTAACTTCCCAAACAGGATTTAAGTAACGCTCTACTAAGTGATTTATCTTTCTCTCTTCCCCAGTTAATTTTGTGTGTAAGGTAAAGAAACCTGCACCAAAGTCAATTGAAGCAACAATGATATATAAGAATAAGAAAGTCCAAAGTACGGTAATACCTATAGTTGTGTAATCCATTAAGCATGACCTCCTTTTTCAATGACTTTATCTACATCATCTTGAGCAGGCTTGTCTTTGAACATGCGAATTAAAACATATGCAGATGTAAAAAGTAATACTAGATAAAGTAGTCCGAATAGAATTGTTACAAATGTTATTCCTCCTGCCTGAGTAGCAGCTTCACTAACTCGCATATAACCTCTAACAATCCATGGCTGACGACCTACCTCAGTTAAAAACCATCCAAATTCGATTGCTAGCATTGCAGCTGGTCCTGTAAGAAGAACTGCATATAGCATACCTTTATGCGTAACGTATTTACGCAGTTTTTTAATCATTAAAGTTAAAATAAAGGCTCCTGAAATAACAAAACATAACACACCCATAGTTACCATTAAGTCAAAGAAATAATGAACGATTAATGGAGGTAATTCATTTTTAGAGAAGTCATTAAGCCCCTCTACTTTAGTATTTACATTGTTGTCTGCCAAGAAACTAAGCATACCTGGAATCTTGATTGCACCTTCAACTTCTTGAGTCTTTTCATTTAGAACTCCGAAAAATACTAAATCAGCCTTAGATTGTGTATCAAAATGCCATTCGTAAGCTGCAAGTTTTTCTGGTTGAACTTGATGTAAGAATTTAGCAGATAAGTCTCCAGCTAACATTGACAATAATGTTGATATGAAACCAACAATCATAGTCATCTTTAAGGCCTTTTTATGATATTCTGCATCTTTGTTGTATTTATTTTTCAATAATTTAAAAGCTGCAATAGATGCAAGAATAAACGCCATTGTCATACCTGCTGTAGCTACTACATGAAACGCCCTAACTAGGAATGATGAATTGAACATTGCTTCAAGTGGTTGTACATTAACCATTTTGCCATTTTTCATTTCAAAACCTGCAGGTGTATTCATAAATGAGTTTACAGAAGTAATAAAGAACGCGGAGAATGAACCACCAATGATGACTGGTATACTAATAATGAAGTGTGTCCATTTATTTTTAAAGCGATCCCATGTGTATAAATAAATACTAAGGAAAATAGCTTCAAAGAAGAATGCAAAAGTCTCCATAAATAAAGGTAAAGCAATCACGTGCCCACCCATTTTCATAAATGTTGGCCAAATTAATGATAATTGTAAACCGATAATCGTACCAGTTACAACACCAACAGCCACAGTAATGGTATAACCTTTCGACCAACGCTTAGCTAGTGCTATATATTTAGGATTCTTGTTTTTAATTCCTAAAAATTCTGCGATTGCGAACATTAAAGGCATACCAACACCGACAGTCGCAAAGATGATATGTACTGCTAGAGTCATACCTGTTAGGAAACGACTAATTTCAACGGAATCCATAATTTTATCACCTTTTCTATATCTAATTTTTAAAAAGCAATTAATTTAAATTATATTATGTTCTAATTTCTAACTAAATCCTTTTGCTTAAATTTAAGAAAGATTTTTAATATGTAATTCACATAATTTTCACAGTTTGCAATTGGATTAAAAATTTTATATAGTAATTTTCATGATAACAACCAAATTGGGAGTGAACTAAATTGACGGAATTAGTTATTTATACACAAAATGATTGCCCGCCTTGTACATTTGTAAAAAATTATCTTACAGAACACAAGGTAGATTACATTGAAAAAAATATCTCGAATAATGAATACCGTTCTGAGATGATTGATTACGATGCATTTGCTACACCTTTTATACTTTTAGATGGTGAACCAATGTATCAAGTTGATTTGGATAAAATCAACACTAAGTGTCACATTAAATCATAAAGTCATCACAGTAATAACCTAACACTAAAAAGGAACTATTTAGTTGTTAGGTTTATTATTTTGTAATACAAAAACACCTCAACTTAAGTTAAGGTGTTTCGAATACATCATTATTTAGAAATGTTATTAACTAAATCTTTTACTTCTTCTTGAGTAGCACAATTAATTGCACGATTTGCTAATTCAGACATTTCATTTTTACTTAAACCATTAATTTGTCTTCTAGCTTTTAAGATAGATGTCGCACTCATTGAGAATTCATCTAATCCTAAACCTAATAATAATGGGATAGCTGTTTCGTCTCCAGCCATTTCACCACACATACCAGTCCATTTACCTTCTTTATGAGAAGCTTCAATGACTTGTTTAACCAAGCGTAAAATAGCTGGGTTATAAGGTTGGTATAAGTATGAAACGCGTTCTGACATACGGTCAGCTGCCATAGTATATTGAATTAAATCATTAGTACCAATACTGAAGAAATCCACTTCTTTAGCAAAGATATCAGCTAAAGCAGCTGTAGATGGAATCTCAACCATGATACCTAACTCAATTTCATCAGATACGTCATGACCATCATTTTTAAGATTTTCTTTTTCTTCTAAAAGAATGGCTTTAGCATCACGGAATTCATTGATTGTAGCTACCATTGGGAACATAATGTTTAATTTACCGTAAGCTGACGCGCGTAATAATGCACGTAATTGTGTTCTGAAGATATCTTGTTGATCTAAGCATAGACGAATTGCTCTGTAACCTAAGAATGGGTTCATCTCTTTAGGTAGATTTAAATAAGGTAACTCTTTATCGCCACCAATATCTAATGTACGAACTACAACTCGTTTGTCTTTCATTGTTTCTAGCACTTTTTTATAGGCTTCAAATTGCTCATCTTCAGTTGGCATTTGATCTCTACCCATATATAAGAATTCAGTTCTATATAAACCGATTCCTTCAGCACCATTTTCCATTACACCGTATAAATCATCAGGTGTACCGATATTAGCAGCTAATTCAGCATGTTCACCGTCGATTGTTACCGTTTCAGCATCACGTAATTTTTGTAATTCTTTTTTATCTTCAAAGAAACGTTCACGTTTGTTTTGATAAGCAATTAACTCATCTTCTGTAGGGTCAACAATAACGTCACCTGTGATTCCGTCAACGATAACCATATCGCCTTGTTTAACTTCTTTAGTAACTGATTTTGTACCAACAACTGCAGCAATTTCTAATGATCGACTCATAATTGCTGAATGGCTCGTACGACCACCAATATTTGTTACGAACCCTTGAACAAATTCTTTATTTAATTGTGCAGTATCTGAAGGCGTTAAGTCATTACCAACGATAACAACACTTTCATCAATCATACTTGGGTTTGGTAACTCAACACCTAAAAGATGTGCTAGCACACGTTTAGATACGTCTCTAATATCTGCTGCACGCTCTCTCATGTATTCATTATCCATAGATTCGAAGATTGTAATAAATTGTGAAGTTACTTCATCAAGCGCTTCTGGGGCACTCACTTTTTCGTTCGCAATTTTGTCTTCGATTGGTTGAATCAACTCTGGATCATCAAGTACTAATAAATGCGCATCAAAGATTGCGGCTTTATCAGGACCTAATTGTTTTTCAGCATTATTTCTGATTTTAGTTAATTCAATTTTAGAAGCTTCTAACGCATTTCTGAATTTTTGGATTTCAGCATCAGTATCAGTGACTTTTTCATTAGTGAATGATAAATCAGGTTCTACTAATAAATAAGCTTTAGCAATTGCGACACCGTCTGATGCCGCAATACCATTAATTAATTTTGACATAATTATTCAGTTAAACCTTCTTTAGATAAGACATCACTGATAGCTTGAATTGCGTCTGCTTCATCGCTTCCATCAGCATAGATAGTGATTTCAGCATCTTTACCTACACCTAAACTCATAACACCCATGATTGATTTTAAGTTAACTTTTTTACCGTTATATTCTAATTGAATATCTGAATCAAATTTTGATGCAGTTTGAACTAACATAGTTGCAGGACGTGCATGAATACCAGTTTCATCGATAATTACATAAGATTTTTGTTCCATAATCTATTTCTCCTTCGCAAAGTTAGAATATTCAAATTTGTCATAATCTAACATAATTTTATACCATAACACTACCAAAATATAATACTAAATTCAATTCTAATAGGATTGAAAAACTATTATAATCGGTTTTTATAGAAATAAACAAGTGTTTCAAATTCTATAAATTAGATTCTAATCTTCAATATTTTTTACTTACTTATAATATGCACAAAACACTTATTAAAATCCCTATAACAACTTCGGTTTAAATGATATTTTAAGACAAATTTGTATGATAATTATTTTAGCTTTATCACTAAGCTCACTTCAATTATACTACAACATTTTCAATTTAAATAATATCATGAAGCACTTTTTCACATTTTTCGATATGTTCACGTCCAAGTTTATTCATGAAATAATAGCTTATTGATGCTGAGACAACTTGTCCCACAACTGGGAACCATTTAGTTTGTTTTGCTGCCGCACGTTTTGCCATATCTCTAATAATCACTTTTAGTACTGCACTAGACACTTTTCTACCAATAAATGAACTACCTTGTATAGCAGCTGCTGCAAGAATTCGTTCTTTCACATCATCGCCAAGTGTATTAACTTGTTTGTGATCTAAACCATAAATTTTATTAATATCTTCAATAATATCTCTCATTAATTTAATATCTACACCGAAATCTAATCCTGGAATTGGTACAACACTCATACCTGAAGATAAAAGTGACTTTTTCTTAACAATTGTTTCTGCTTTAACTCTGCGCTCAGCTATTTCTTCTTTCGTTGTTGGTAAAATACTTTTTTCTTTAATTTCTTCAATGTTTAGAACTTTATTACCAACTTTGTTTGTAACTCCACTTGAAAATCTATTCATAATGCCCATTAATAGACACACCTTTCATAATTCATTCATTAAACATTTATACCCACTTTTTATTATTTAATGCTTGATATTAATGAATACAGCTTTTAAATATTTTGAGGGTTTATAGTGCGGATGTGTTTTAAAGTCCTTAGGTAAGCCCATAACTGCCTCAATTTCGTAAGTTACACCCGCTTCGTTAAGTGTTGTTTTAATAACATTTTTAAATGCTTTTAATGAGAAAGCACTTGAATTTGTACATAATAATAACGAGCCTTTTGGAGCAAGTATACTTAATGCACCATTAATTAAATCATCATAATTCTTTTGTACTGAGAATGTTTTCTTCTTATTTCTTGCAAAACTTGGCGGGTCAATAACTATTGTGTCGTAAACTTTGCCATGTCGTGCAGCATAATTGTAAAAATCAAATGTATCCATAACATATATATATTGACTTTTAGGGTCAATACCATTTAAACCAAAGTTTTCTTCAGTTAAACTACGTGAACGGTTGGCTAAATCTACACTTGTCGTTGATTTAGCATTTTGAGCAGCTACTACAGAAAACGCACCTGTATAACTAAATAAATTTAGTATATCTTTCTCTTTTGCAAAATGATCACGTAATTTCTTACGTACTTCTTTTTGATCTAAGAATATACCTGTCATCAAACCATCATCTAGGTCTACATTGTAAAATGTAAAATTCTCCTCTATAACTATTGGAAAATCAGGTGTTTCACCGAGTACATGTCCACCGGTGTATTCAGAGTCTTTAAAACGCATTTTTTCATAAATTGACTTAAATGGAAATACCTGTTGAATGGCTTCAATGACATTATAGCGAAACTTATATATTCCCTTTGAATACCATTGAATCAATAAGTGACCATCGTAATTATCGATTGTTAAACCTCCAACACCATCGCCTTCAGCGTTAAATAGTCTAAACGCATTGGTTCCTTCAATATGATAGTAATAATCACGCTCTTGTAATGCAATTTGAAATTGTTTTTCGAAAAAAGAAGTATTAATGGCTTCGTTTTGATCATAACTCAATACCCAGCCTAAACCTTTATGTTGACGTCCTACATATGCAGTCGCAATGTACTGTTCTTGACCGTTCATAAGATAAAATAAATCGCCTTCTTTTAAATGATCATTGTTATAAATATCATCTTCATCCACAAGTGGATATTGATTTAAATACTTTGATTCCTTACCTCTATTTAAAGTTGCTATTTTCATTTGTTAACGCTCCTAATTTGAATGCTTTTGTAGTTTAAAGTTTATAAAAGTTTCTAAATATTATTCGTTATTATTTTAACAAATATGAATTTGTCATTACACAAAATAACATAAACAAAAAAGGTGGATCGCGAAGTCTATTTTGTCATCATAGATTTCACGCTTCCACCTAAATAAAAATTGAAATAATTAAGGTCTTTCTCTCAATTGTAACGTAAATGCGATAATAACCGCCATCAACATTAAGATTAGAGTTGGAGTAATAAAAATCGATAATAATAATCCATGAATCATAATGTTTACGAATTCAGTTAACAATTTAAAGAATAGAATACTAATCATAAATAATTGTAAATAATAATATTTACCTCTTAAGAAATGTGTAAATGTAGTTGCAATGTATGTAATGATTACAAACATTAACAATAACAATGTTACCCATTCAACAACATATTGCGTTTGAGATAGTTCCCATTCACCAGAAACAAACAATGCGTTTCTGTTATTAAATTCGATAAATGTAAATAAGAATAGAATGAAGCCACAGAATATTTCTACATATGCTGGTTTAATCCATTTTGGACGTCTCATCCAATTTGGTATATCATCTTCTTCAATATTAAATACATTTTTGAATTTATTTTTAAATTTATCACGTTTTGATCTGATTTTTTCTAAATCGACACTTCTTCTCGTCTTACGTGCATATTCTGATGTTTTATCTTGAAGTTGTTTAAAATGAACTTTAGACTGATTCGAAACATTTCCCTTACTTGTTCTTGATAATTCAGGTTCTTCTTCACCCAATTCTTCTTTAGTTAATGGTAAAGCTCTTCTTAAGAACAGGAAATTCCATATTGAAGCTTGCGCTAATAACCACATAACTAAGAAAAATGTATTTACACTTAAAATATCTATTGGTGCAATTTCATTTGCATCAATTTTACCGTATAGAGAAATTTGAGTAATTAAATAACTTATTCCGTATGAAAAGATAATCCATAGATAATGGCTTTTTCTATTAGCAACATTAAGTTCATCTTTATATACAATGTAGCCTGTGTGAATTATAAAAGGAATAATAAAGATAATTGCCCAAAAACTGTACACTTGAGTCATTAAAGTAATTGAAATGAGGAAGTATAAAATCCCAATAATTAAAAAGAAAATTGAGATGTCGTAATCATATTTCGTAGTTCTAAATAATGCGTATCCAATAAGCATTACAAGAATACCAAACAGAATAATTATGACTGCACTAATAATAGGAAAGTTGCCTATGAACCTACTCATCACTCTAATAATTTCACTGAAGAATGCATTAAGAAAATCCCATAAATTATGAATTTTCAATTCAACTTTTTCTTTATCTTTTAATTGATTGATTAAAGGTAAGTTTATTAATATTATGAGACCCGTGAAGAGTGAAACGATACCGATAATATAACTAAAAATTATCTCGGTGTGTTTCTTAAGAAAAGACATACTGTTCACCTCAAAATTCATTATATAGTAAGATGTTCATCTTGTCTTTATTAAACAATAAAATACATCTCGAGACCTATATAAGTTTATCCTACTTTTAAATGGGTAAACTTATATTGTAATCATTAATCTATCAAGGAGTGTTAATTATGACAAACGAAGATGCTAAAAAAGCAAAAGAAGTTGAAGAAAAATTAAAAGAACAAAACGAAGAAAAATCAGATGATATTGAGCAAACTAAAAAAGATGTTCAAGACACTTTAGATTAATTATTAAGAAATCTCAATTCGCTGAAGTTGAGAACAATATAATATTTAACTGCTAAACTGCTAAAAAGTAGTAGTTAACTAAAACTGAGAGAACGCTCTTTTCGAGCTTTTCCCAGTTTTTTGTTTTTTACTACAAGGTTTAAATATTCTAGAGATTTCACATGCTAAATGTATTAAGAAACAGCGTGTTCAAAGTAAAATCAAATCCAACCCTCCTTTTTATTTGTAACTTAGCAAAATCATCTTGACATTAAAACTTAAAAGTCATACATTTAAAATAAATTAAATATAAAACGCACTAGGGGTGTGTATACTGAGATGAGGTTTAACCTCGAACCCTTTGAACCTGAACTAGTTAAAACTAGCGTAGGAAAGTGTTGCTAATATAAATAATTGTGGTAAATACACATAGCATTTTATTTAAATTCACGCACAACTTTCTACGGATGGTTGTGCGTTTTTTTTAGGAGGAAATAACATGTCAAAAGGTTTAAAGCTTTCAGAAATATTAGTAACTGTTCTGATTGCAGTAGTATTTGCAATTATTTATAATTTATGGTGGTTTGCATATAATGTGACCCAAGTTGCCGGTGTTCACATTGAACAATTAACTTATGGCGTTTGGTTTATGGCAGCTATCGTTGCGTATTTAATAATTCCTAAGCCTGGTATTGCACTAATTGCAGAATTTGCTGCAGGCGCTGGTGAAACAATCGTTATGGGTAAATTTGATATTCCTACAATTGTATATGCTATTCTTCAAGGTTTAGCTTGTGAAATTATTTTTGCTATTTTCAAATATAAATCTAGATCATTAATGGTTGCTGTATTAGCAGGATTAGCAACTGCTTTAATATCATTCCCAGTTGATTATTATTATGGCTATTTAGCTGAAGTAGCAGGATGGAACCTTCTTTTATTCATTATCTTCCGTTCTATTAGTGGTATAGTAATCGCAGGTTTATTATCTTATCTGATTGTTAAAGCATTAGATCAAACAGGCGTAACGAAATTATTCCGCCCTGCATCTCAAAAAGACTACGACAACCTATAAGGGGAAATTAAAGTGTTAAAAGCGAAAAATTTACGTCTAAAATATCCTAACGGCGAACGTAAAATCTTCGATAATTTAAATATTGAAATTAAAGATAAAGAAAAAGTGCTTTTACTAGGTCCTTCTGGATCTGGTAAGAGCACATTGCTTAATGTTTTAAGTGGTATCGTTCCAAATCTAATTGAATTACCGATGAAATATGATGAGCTTGAAATTGACCCACACTCCGGCGTTATATTTCAAGATCCAGATACTCAATTTTGTATGCCTAAAGTGTATGAGGAACTTGCATTTGTTCTTGAAAACAAACAAGTACCACGAAGTCAAATGGATCCACTCATTGAAGAAGCTCTTGCTTCTGTTGATTTAAATGTTACTGATAATACTTTTGTCAATCATTTAAGTGGTGGCATGAAACAAAAACTCGCTATTGTAGAAACTATTTTACAAGAAGCTAATACATTATTCTTAGATGAACCAACTGCCATGTTAGATGTAGATGCTACAGCTGATTTATGGCAAAGACTTATTCAACTATGGTCTGATCAAACTGTACTTATAGTAGAACATAAAGTTGAACACATCTGGGAACACGTGGATAGAGTCATTTTAATGAATTATGAGGGTCAAATCATAGCAGATGGAACACCAGATTATGTGTTGAAAAATTGCGAAAGTTTACTCACAGAATTTGGTGTATGGCATCCACAAGCTTGGGACCATGCCCCAGAATCATCTAAATTTTCACATAATACAGATGAAACGCTATTTGCCTATAAAAATGGTAATATTATTCGAGGAAAAAAACATTTGTTCCAAGTACCCGAATTAATCGTTCGTTCTGGAGAATGGATTACTATTACAGGGAAAAATGGTACAGGTAAAACAACATTATTAGAATCTATGATGCAACTAATAAAATATGAAGGCGTTATGTCATATAAAAATACTACGTTAAAGAAAATTAAAGACGCAGCTCAACATATGTATTTAGTTTATCAAAACCCAGAATTACAATTCATAACAAATTCAGTTTATGAAGAAATATATATTCATTATAATCATCAAGAACCATCAATCGCTGAAAAAGAAACGATGAAACTATTAAAGTTATTACATTTAGAAGCTGTTAAAAATCAACATCCTTTTGAATTATCTATGGGACAAAAACGACGACTTAGTGTGGCCACTGCACTTAGTTCACGAGCAGAAATCATCTTACTTGATGAACCTACATTTGGACTGGATAGCCATAATACTTTTCAATTAATTGAACTATTCCAGGAAAGAGTTTCTAATGGACAAACCATTATTATGGTTACTCACGATCCTGAAATCATACATCGTTATCCAACACGTCGTTTAATAGCTGAAGACAACCAACTCATCGAGAAGGAAGGTGAATCAAATGTTTGAACGTTGGAAGAAACATTATTCCTTTGTAGATGACGTTAATATCATTACAAAACTTTTACTTGGTGTATCATTATTTATTTTCATTATTTTCGTTCACAATTTTGATTATATGATTTATATAACAATAATTATGTTTATTTTTTTAATGGCATTTAATGGGACTCAATTTAAAATCACCGGTGCATTTATTTTAGCCTCTGTCTTGTTTGCCTTATTATCATCATTATTTATGATTCTTTATGGTGATGGTACGCATATGTTATTTAAATGGGGTATCATTCAAATTAGTACTGAAAGCATCGTACGTGGTTTACATTTATCACTAAGAACTATAACAGTCTCTATGTTTGGTATTTTATTAGCATTGACATCCGAAATTGTAATGATTTTTTACAGTTTGATGCAACATTTAAAAGTAAAACCAAAAATTGCATATGCATTTATGGCTGCAATTAGAATGGTGCCTCTCATTTTCACTTCATTAATTCAATTAAGACGGTCATTGAAAATGCGTTATCAAATGATTGATGCTTCAAATTATAGAGGTCTAAAACGATTAAAACATTTATTGATACCAATATTAAGTCAAAATATTCGTCGAGCACATCAATTGTCTGTTGCGATGGAATCTAAGGGTTTTAAGGACGGTCCTAGAACCTATTATTATAAAGCACCATTTTCTAATAAAGATATTTTATTTATTATTTGCGTTGTGGCCATACTAATTATCGCATTTTATCTTTCACAATACTTTCCTATAACAGGCATTACTGATGCACGAGTATCAGGTTATACATCATAGATACAAGGAAGTGGGACAGTAATAATATTTTTCAAAATTTATTTCGTTGTAACCCCAACTTGCTTAGCTTGTAGAATTTCTTAATGAAATTCTCTTTGCTGGGGCCCCAAACCCCAACTTGCTTAGCTTGTAGAATTTCTTAATGAAATTCTCTTTGCTGGGGCCCGCCTACCAGGTAAGGTTGATTAGAATTAAAAAAGCTTGTTACAATGGCATTTTTAATTCAGTCAACTACTGCCAATATATAATT